>NZ_JABWMT020000006.1:0-185052 GCF_013368915.2 Escherichia sp. 93.1518 | reverse complement strand
GAACCACTTTAGGGTGTCTTTTGATTTCATGAAGATATTCCTTAAAATATTATTGGTTTTCATTGCAATATTGTATGTCTGATTCAGGATATGTTGACTTATACATCGGTTTTGTCCGGGTTATTGGATATGCCAATCCCTAATTTTATTAGAGCATGACTAAAAATGCTGAATATGATAAGTAGTGAAGTGATTATCAGTATGCTGTTCATATAGCCTCGAATTAGTATGGTGTTATATATAATATAGTTGACAATTTTTATCCTGGGTGTTCTTAAAGTTCGTAGATGAACCCTGTAGTTTCAGGTATACAGGAATGCTTACAGATAGCGGCAAAAGTCAGGAAGTTAATGGCGAAAACTGAAGGGGTAGCTGTGAACTAACTTAGGTAGAGACTCTACACGGATTCGGTTTAAAAGTATACATAGATAACAATTTTTATCTGAAGAAGAAAAATATTAAGGTGATATGGTCATATATACTTTAATGCGGAAGAATGAATGTGATGAGAGTGCTGTATCTGAATGGTTGAAAAACCGCAGACACGTCGTATGCAAGAACGTGCTGCGGTTGGCTGGTGAACTTCCGATAGTGCGAGTATTGAATGATTTCCAGCCGTTACCGATTTTACGTGTTAATTAGTGAACAAACCACTCGTCAGCAGACTCCCAGGTATCTTTCAGAGTTTCCTGAACAAAAGTTTTAGCTGAATCTTTATCGGCGGTGCGCGTAACAGAAAGGCCATCGTTGCTGGTGGCTTTTACGATCACCTCTACATCGTCATAACGCTTACTGATGCGTCGAGTTAATTCTTCCTTTAACGCATCCACAGCACCGTTTGGCATTTTAGTCATTTTCTCTTTGGCTATGCAGATCTCAATACGCATAAAAATCCCTCTACACTGTGTTTGTATACAGTGTTATTTTTAACTGTATGAATAAACAGTGTCAATAGAACAAAGATTGCTGCATGTACAAATGTTCTTTGGCTACAAATACACCTACTGATCATGTTCTGCTATGCTCTGATACCTCCAAAATGTACAATCAGCGGCATGAATTTTTCTTTGTACATATGATTGTACATAATCAAAGAGACAACAATTATGACAAGCCTTTTGGCCGCAGAGGTAGCGAAAAGAAGAACCTTTGCAATTATTTCTCACCCGGACGCCGGTAAAACTACCATCACCGAGAAGGTGCTGCTGTTCGGACAGGCTATTCAGACCGCCGGTACAGTAAAAGGCCGTGGTTCCAACCAGCACGCTAAGTCGGACTGGATGGAGATGGAAAAGCAGCGTGGGATCTCCATTACTACGTCTGTGATGCAGTTTCCGTATCACGACTGCCTGGTTAACCTGCTCGACACCCCGGGGCACGAAGACTTCTCGGAAGATACCTACCGTACCCTGACGGCGGTGGACTGCTGCCTGATGGTTATCGACGCCGCAAAAGGTGTTGAAGATCGTACCCGCAAGCTGATGGAAGTTACCCGTCTGCGTGACACGCCGATCCTCACCTTTATGAACAAACTTGACCGTGATATCCGCGACCCGATGGAACTGCTCGATGAAGTTGAGAACGAGCTGAAAATCGGCTGCGCACCGATTACCTGGCCGATTGGCTGCGGCAAGCTGTTTAAAGGCGTTTACCACCTATATAAAGATGAAACCTATCTCTATCAGAGCGGTAAAGGCCACACCATTCAGGAAGTACGCATTGTTAAAGGGCTGAACAACCCGGATCTCGACGCTGCGGTCGGTGAAGATCTGGCACAGCAGCTGCGTGACGAACTGGAACTGGTGAAAGGCGCGTCTAACGAGTTCGACAAAGAGCTGTTCCTTGCAGGTGAAATCACCCCGGTATTCTTCGGTACTGCGTTGGGTAACTTCGGCGTCGATCATATGCTGGATGGTCTGGTGGAGTGGGCGCCTGCGCCGATGCCGCGTCAGACCGATACCCGTACCGTAGAGGCGAGCGAAGATAAATTTACCGGCTTCGTATTTAAAATTCAGGCCAACATGGACCCGAAACACCGCGACCGCGTGGCGTTTATGCGTGTGGTATCCGGTAAATATGAAAAAGGTATGAAGCTGCGCCAGGTGCGTACCGCGAAAGATGTGGTGATCTCCGACGCGCTGACCTTTATGGCGGGTGACCGTTCGCACGTTGAAGAAGCTTATCCGGGCGATATCCTCGGTCTGCACAACCACGGCACTATTCAGATCGGCGACACCTTTACCCAGGGTGAGATGATGAAGTTCACCGGTATTCCGAACTTCGCGCCGGAACTGTTCCGTCGTATCCGCCTGAAAGATCCGCTGAAGCAAAAACAGCTGCTCAAAGGGCTGGTACAGCTTTCCGAAGAGGGCGCGGTGCAGGTGTTCCGTCCCATCTCCAACAACGATTTGATCGTCGGTGCGGTTGGTATACTGCAGTTTGATGTGGTGGTGTCGCGCCTGAAGAGCGAATACAACGTCGAAGCGGTGTATGAGTCAGTCAACGTCACCACCGCCCGCTGGGTAGAATGCGCGGACGCGAAGAAATTCGAAGAGTTCAAGCGTAAGAACGAAAGCCAACTGGCGCTCGATGGCGGCGATAACCTTGCTTACATCGCCACCAGCATGGTTAACCTGCGCTTAGCGCAAGAGCGTTATCCGGACGTTCAATTCCACCAGACCCGCGAGCATTAATTCTTGCCTCCAGGGCGCGGCAGCCGCTGCGCCCTGTCAATTTCCCTTCCTTATTAGCCGCTTGCGGAATGTTCTTAAAACATTCGCTTTCGCTTATGTTTGCTCGCTTTTTAGCCGATACGGCGAGCGGTTTCAAAATTGTGATCTATATTTAACAAAGCAATGACATTTGTGTCGGCGTTAAATACCGTTATGTACGTAGGTAACAGTATTTAAAACCGTTAACTGTCATTCGATTGATATTAATAACTGATTCAGAAGCTGTAACGGTCGTTATTCATCACCCATCGCTTTTGTGATGGCGACCATTGACTTCTGTCGAGGGTGAAGTCTCTCCCTATTCAGCAATGCAACCTCGTGTTGCCTGGCTCAAATTACGAGCAAACATACAGGAATAAATCGATGACTATGACAAGACTGAAGATTTCGAAAACTCTGCTGGCTGTGATGTTGACCTCTGCCGTCGCGACCGGTTCTGCCTATGCGGAAAACAACGCGCAGACCACCAATGAAAGCGCAGGGCAAAAAGTCGATAGCTCTATGAATAAAGTCGGTAATTTCATGGATGACAGCGCCATCACTGCGAAAGTGAAGGCAGCTCTGGTGGATCATGAAAATATCAAGAGCACTGATATCTCTGTCAAAACCGATCAAAAAGTCGTGACGTTAAGCGGATTTGTTGAAAGCCAGGCACAGGCCGAAGAGGCAGTGAAAGTGGCGAAAGGCGTTGAAGGCGTGACCTCCGTCAGCGACAAACTGCACGTTCGCGACGCTAAAGAAGGCTCTGTGAAGGGCTACGCGGGTGACACCGCCACCACCAGTGAAATCAAAGCCAAACTGCTGGCGGACGATATCGTCCCTTCCCGTCATGTGAAAGTTGAAACCACCGACGGCGTGGTTCAGCTCTCCGGTACCGTCGATTCCCAGGCACAGAGCGACCGTGCTGAAAGTATCGCCAAAGCGGTAGATGGTGTGAAAAGCGTTAAAAATGATCTGAAAACTAAGTAATTCGTCGTAATTCGTCCTCCCGAACTTTGTCGGGAGGCGCGATGTGCACCACACTAAAAATATCGCATTGAGTGATTTTCACGCTCATATCAAGCGGTGACATTAACTATGGTAAAGGAGACGCTTATGTTTCGTTGGGGCATCATATTTCTGGTTATCGCGTTAATCGCCGCCGCACTTGGGTTTGGTGGTCTGGCCGGTACCGCTGCAGGCGCAGCTAAAATTGTCTTTGTCGTCGGGATTATTCTGTTCCTGGTGAGTTTGTTCATGGGCCGAAAACGACCCTAGATTTCAGACCATTAAGAAAATTTTATCCAAAGCCAGTCCAGCGGACTGGCTTTTGCGGTTTTAGCGAATAATAAATTGCGTTACTTTGTCATTCTTTCACAACAAAAACAGGAAGGCAGAGGTGGGGCAGCGAATACCTGTAACGCTTGGTAATATTGCGCCGTTGTCGCTAAGGCCGTTCCAGCCTGGACGAATTGCGCTGGTGTGCGAAGGCGGTGGGCAGCGTGGAATTTTCACGGCTGGTGTGCTGGATGAGTTTATGCGCGCGCAGTTTAATCCTTTCGATCTCTATTTTGGCACGTCCGCCGGGGCGCAAAATCTTTCGGCCTATATCTGCAACCAGCCTGGTTACGCGCGTAAAGTCATCATGCGCTACACCACAAAACGTGAATTTTTCGATCCAGTACGTTTTGTCCGTGGAGGAAATCTTATCGATCTCGACTGGCTGGTGGAGGCGACTGCAAGCCAGATGCCGTTGCAGATGGATACCGCTGCGCGGTTGTTTGATAGCGGCAAATCGTTTTATATGTGCGCCTGCCGCCAGGACGATTACACGCCGAACTACTTTGTGCCGACCAAACAAAACTGGCTGGATTTGATTCGCGCCTCCAGTGCTATTCCCGGTTTTTATCGCACCGGAGTTTCACTTGATGGGATTAACTATTTTGATGGTGGCGTCAGCGATGCGATCCCGGTTAAAGAAGCGGCAAGACAGGGGGCGAAAACGCTGGTGGTGATCCGCACTGTGCCGTCGCAAATGTACTATACGCCTCAGTGGTTTAAACGTATGGAACGTTGGTTGGGTGACAGTAGCCTACAACCGCTGGTCAATCTGGTGCAGCATCATGAAACCAGTTATCGCGCCATCCAACAATTTATTGAGAAACCGCCCGGCAAGTTACGCATTTTCGAAATTTATCCGCCGAAGCCGCTGCATAGCATCGCGCTTGGCAGTCGGCTTCCGGCGCTACGCGATGACTATAAACTTGGGCGTTTATGCGGTCGCTATTTCCTGGCCACAGTCGGTAAAATGCTAACCGAAAAAGCACCGTTCACTCGCCATCTGGTGCCTGTGGCGACGCCGGAACCAATCGTCATTCCGCCTGCGCCAGTCGCCAACGATACGCTGGTTACCGAGGTGATAGACGCCCCGCAGGCGAATGACCCGACATTTAACAATGAGGATCTGGCTTGATTTGCCGTTTTATCGACACCCACTGCCATTTTGATTTTCCGCCGTTTAGCGGTGATGAAGAGGCCAGCCTGCAACGCGCGGCACAAGCGGGCGTAGGCAAGATCATTGTTCCGGCAACCGAGGCGGCAAATTTTGCCCGCGTGCAGGCGTTAGCGGAAAATTATCAGCCGCTGTATGCCGCATTGGGCTTGCATCCTGGTATGTTGGAAAAACATAGCGATGCGTCGCTGGAGCAGTTACAGCAGGCACTGGAAAGGCGTCCGCCGAAGGTGGTGGCGGTAGGGGAGGTAGGCCTGGATCTTTTTGGCGACAATCCACAATTTGATCGTCAGCAGTGGTTGCTCGACGAACAACTGAAGCTGGCGAAACGCTACGATCTGCCGGTGATCCTTCATTCACGGCGCACGCATGACAAACTGGCGATGCATCTTAAACGCCACGATTTGCCGCGTGCTGGCGTGGTTCACGGATTTTCTGGCAGCCTGCAACAGGCCGAACGGTTTGTGCAACTGGGCTACAAAATCGGCGTAGGCGGCACTATCACTTATCCGCGAGCCAGTAAAACCCGCGATGTCATCGCAAAATTACCGCTGGCGTCGTTGTTGCTGGAAACTGATGCGCCGGATATGCCGCTAAATGGTTTTCAGGGGCAGCCTAACCGCCCGGAGCAGGCTGCCCGGGTGTTTGCCGTGCTTTGTGAGTTACGCCCGGAACCTGCGGATGAAATTGCCGACGTGTTGCTTAATAACACGTATGCGGTGTTTAACGTGCCCGATGGCTGGTAAGGCCGTCCGTAAGTGAACACTGGTGCTGCTTGTTCCCCTCACCCTAACCCTCTCCCCAGAGGGGCGAGGGGACTGATTGTGCTTGATGTTGAGTTTTGCGACATCTCTGGCTTATCACAAATACAGCGCCGGAAATATCAATCGACTTACCCCGCGCTCCTTTAACGCGCCAGCCAACTGCTCAACATCTTCCGGCGTGGCGCTCGGCCAGCTTTGCGCCTCGCCATACACGCCGTGGGCATGAAACGCGTTCAGGCGTACCGGAACATCGCCAAGTCCCTTGATAAACGCCGCCAGCTCATCGATGTGTTGCAAATAATCCACCTGATTGGGGATTACCAATAAACGCAGTTCTGCCAGCTTGCCGCGCTCTGCAAGCAAACTGATGCTGCGCTTAATCTGTTGATTATCGCGTCCGGTTAACTGTTGATGACACGCGCTACCCCACGCTTTGAGATCGAGCATTGCGCCGTCGCATACCGGAAGCAATTTTTCCCAGCCGGTTTCGCTCAACATGCCGTTACTGTCCACCAGACAGGTGAGATGGCGCAATTGTGGATCATTTTTGATAGCAGTAAACAGCGCCACCACAAACGGCAGCTGCGTCGTGGCTTCACCGCCGCTCACCGTTATCCCTTCAATAAACAACACCGCTTTGCGGATATGACTAAGCACCTCGTCCACGCCCATGGTTTGTGCCATCGGCGTGGCATTCTGCGGGCACATCTTCAGGCAGGTGTCGCACTGCTCGCAGACTGCAACGTTCCACATTACTTTGCCGTCGGCAATCTGCAACGCCTGATGTGGACACTGCGGCACACATTCCCTGCAATCATTGCAGCGTCCCATCGTCCACGGATTGTGACAATTTTTGCAGCGCAGATTGCAGCCCTGCAAAAACAGAGCCAGACGACTGCCTGGCCCGTCAACGCAGGAGAAGGGGATAATCTTACTGACTAAAGCGCATCTGCTGTTCATGGCTTATCACGCGCGGCTGGCGTTCCAGAATACGAGTGTTACGTGCAGCTTCTTCGCCCAGCCAGGTGGTATTGGTACGTGAACCTTCGGCACGATATTTTTCTAAATCCGACAAACGCACCATATAACCGGTAACGCGAACCAGATCGTTACCGCTGACGTTGGCGGTAAATTCGCGCATTCCGGCTTTAAAGGCACCGAGGCAAAGCTGTACCAGCGCCTGCGGATTACGTTTGATGGTTTCGTCGAGCGTCAGAATGTCGCTGATCCCGGAGTAATAATATGCATGATGCGGGGCGACGGTTTGCAGATGGGTGATTGGATCTGGCTCATCGCCATACGGCAGGCGCGCCCCCGGCGTGGTGCCGATATCGGAACTGATCCCCGACTGTGCGTGTAACATGGCGCGTTTTTGCCAGCCATATTTCACTGGCGTGCTGGCGACAAACTCCGCCAGTTGCGCGCTGATGCGATAACCCACTTCATTTGCGGCGGCTTCTTTACCGTAGCGCGCGGCAATCCCTTCTTTCTCGCACAGCAAGTTAACCGCTTCCGCCAGCCCGTACATGCCAAACATCGGCACAAAACGTTCAGGATCAATCAACCCTTCTTTGACCAGGAAGCTATTCTCAAAGAAGTGTGATTGTTGATAGAGAAATTCACATCGCGCATCGATGATGGCGATCTGCTGCTGGCAGTAGTGCGGTAGAGTGCGCGTAAAGAAGTCATCCAGCGATTCACTGCGCTCGGCAATGGCTTTCAGGTTAAGGCGTACCAGCGTACTGCCACCGCCAGCCAGCGGCAGCGAGTTGTAACAGCTTACGATCCCGTAACCCCCTTTTGTGAAAATTTTATCATGTACCGGACCGTTGGCGATGTGCGGTTTGCTACATTCACAAATGTTTTTTGCCACTTCCAGCAGCAGATCATCAGGAGTGATCTCAGGATCGTAGATAAAGGTCAGATTTGGTGAAACCTGCTTCAGCTCTGCATCTGCGCGTAAAATTGCACGGGTGATGGGGGAATCGGACGGGCCGATATTGGCATGCATAAAAGCGTCTGGCAGGGTTCTGTCGAGATAACGCCAGAAACGTTTTATTCGAATATCGATTTCGTCTTGTGTTAGAATTTTAACATACGGTTGCAACAACGCATCCAGTTGCCCCAGGTAGACCGGCATTGATGTGACTGATGGGACATGGTGATAAATAATGGTCAGCAGGGAGAGCGCATCATCAAGATCTTTCGCGCCTTCCAGCTCCAGCCATTCAGAACCGTTCGCCAGAAAACGGGCGTAATCGGGTAAGACATAGCGCGGTTTATACGGCGCATGACCTTCAAACATATCGCAGATTACGCCTTCATCCAGCGCGCGGCGGGCTTCGGCAGGAAGCTGTGGGTAAGGCAGATTGTTTTCTGCTTCCAGCGCCAGAAAATGGCGCTTCTGCTCCGGGCTAAGTACCGGACTGGTGACAATTTGCTGGCAACGTTGTTGCAGTGCAATTTCATGAGAAGTGGGCATCTTCTTTTCCTTTTATGCCGAAGGTGATGCGCCATTGTAAGAAGTTTCGTGATGTTCACTTTGATCCTGATGCGTTTGCCACCACTGGCGCATTCATTTGAAAGTGAATTATTTGAACCAGATCGCATTACCGTAATGCAAATTTGTAAGTAGATTTTCTTAATTGTGATGTATATCGAAGTGTGTTGCGGAGTCGATGTTAGAATACTAACAAACTCGCAAGGTGAATTTTATTGGCGACAAGCCAGGAGAATGAAATGACTGATCTGAAAGCAAGCAGCCTGCGTGCACTGAAATTGATGGACCTGACCACTCTGAATGACGACGACACTGACGAGAAAGTGATCGCCCTGTGTCATCAGGCTAAAACTCCGGTCGGCAATACCGCCGCTATCTGTATCTATCCTCGCTTTATCCCGATTGCTCGCAAGACTCTGAAAGAGCAGGGCACCCCGGAAATCCGTATTGCTACGGTAACTAACTTCCCACATGGTAACGACGACATCGACATCGCGCTGGCAGAAACCCGTGCGGCAATCGCCTACGGTGCCGATGAAGTTGACGTGGTGTTCCCGTACCGTGCGCTGATGGCGGGTAACGAGCAGGTTGGTTTTGACCTGGTGAAAGCCTGTAAAGAGGCTTGCGCAGCGGCGAACGTGCTGCTGAAAGTGATCATCGAAACCGGTGAACTGAAAGACGAAGCTCTGATCCGCAAAGCGTCTGAAATCTCCATCAAAGCGGGTGCTGACTTCATCAAAACCTCTACTGGTAAAGTCGCGGTGAATGCGACGCCGGAAAGCGCGCGCATCATGATGGAAGTCATCCGCGACATGGGCGTAGAAAAAACCGTTGGTTTCAAACCGGCGGGCGGTGTGCGTACTGCGGAAGATGCGCAGAAATATCTCGCGATTGCAGATGAACTGTTCGGTGCTGACTGGGCAGATGCGCGTCACTATCGCTTTGGCGCTTCCAGCCTGCTGGCAAGCCTGCTGAAAGCTCTGGGCCACGGCGACGGTAAGAGCGCCAGCAGCTACTAAGCTGTCTTTTGCCAGAGGGCGGATGCTACGGGTCGGGTGCCCCTGTAGGACTGATAAGACGCGTCAGCGTCGCATCAGGCTGTCAGCAGTGATGCCGGATGCGGCGCGAACGCCTTGTCCGGCCTACGGGGCGAGTGCCGTGTAGGCATGATAAGAAGCGGTCAGCATCAGGCAATAACAACATCCGCCACCTGGCAACAACGCCTTCAAACTTATTCCACGGGAGGTTACCTTGTTTCTCGCACAAGAAATTATTCGTAAAAAACGTGATGGTCATGCGCTGAGCGATGAAGAAATTCGTTTCTTTATCAACGGCATTCGCGACAACACTATCTCCGAAGGGCAAATTGCCGCCCTCGCGATGACCATTTTCTTCCACGATATGACAATGCCGGAGCGTGTCTCGCTGACGATGGCGATGCGAGATTCAGGAACCGTTCTCGACTGGAAAAGCCTGCATCTGAATGGCCCGATTGTTGATAAACACTCCACCGGCGGCGTCGGCGATGTGACTTCGCTGATGTTGGGGCCAATGGTCGCGGCCTGCGGCGGCTATATTCCGATGATCTCCGGTCGTGGCCTCGGTCATACTGGCGGTACGCTCGACAAACTGGAATCAATCCCAGGCTTCGATATCTTCCCGGATGACAACCGTTTCCGCGAAATTATTAAAGATGTCGGCGTGGCAATTATCGGCCAGACCAGCTCACTGGCTCCGGCGGATAAACGTTTCTACGCAACCCGTGATATCACCGCAACCGTGGACTCCATTCCGCTGATCACCGCCTCTATTCTGGCGAAGAAACTTGCGGAAGGTCTGGACGCGCTGGTGATGGACGTGAAAGTGGGTAGCGGCGCGTTTATGCCGACCTACGAACTCTCTGAAGCCCTCGCCGAAGCGATTGTTGGCGTGGCTAACGGCGCTGGCGTGCGCACCACTGCGCTGCTCACCGATATGAATCAGGTCTTGGCATCCAGTGCCGGTAACGCGGTTGAAGTGCGTGAAGCGGTGCAGTTCTTGACGGGTGAGTATCGTAACCCGCGTCTGTTTGATGTCACGATGGCGCTGTGCGTGGAGATGCTTACCTCCGGCAAACTGGCGAAAGATGACGCCGAAGCGCGCGCGAAATTGCAGGCGGTGCTGGACAACGGTAAAGCGGCAGAAGTCTTTGGTCGTATGGTCGCGGCACAAAAAGGCCCGACTGACTTCGTTGAGAACTACGCGAAGTATCTGCCGACAGCCATGCTGACGAAAGCAGTCTATGCTGATACCGAAGGTTTTGTCAGTGAAATGGATACCCGCGCGCTGGGGATGGCAGTGGTTGCAATGGGCGGCGGTCGCCGTCAGGCATCTGACACCATCGATTATAGCGTCGGCTTTACTGATATGGCGCGTCTGGGCGACCAGGTAGACGGTCAGCGTCCGCTGGCGGTTATCCACGCGAAAGACGAAAACAGCTGGCAGGAAGCGGCGAAAGCGGTGAAAGCGGCAATTAAACTTGCCGATAAAGCCCCAGAAAGCACACCAACTGTCTATCGTCGTATCAGTGAATAATTGTATACTGATCTGATCATTTAAATTTGAAGCACTGAGTACGGAGAACATATGAAACGTGCATTTATTATGGTGCTGGACTCATTCGGCATCGGCGCTACAGAAGATGCAGAACGCTTTGGTGACGTCGGGGCTGACACCCTGGGTCATATCGCAGAAGCTTGTGCTAAAGGCGAAGCTGATAATGGTCGTAAAGGGCCACTGAATCTGCCAAATCTGACCCGTCTGGGGCTGGCGAAAGCACACGAAGGTTCTACCGGTTTCATTCCGGCAGGAATGGACGGCAACGCTGAAGTTATCGGCGCGTACGCATGGGCGCACGAAATGTCATCCGGTAAAGATACCCCGTCTGGTCACTGGGAAATCGCCGGTGTACCGGTTCTGTTTGAGTGGGGATACTTCTCCGATCACGAAAACAGCTTCCCGCAAGAATTGCTGGATAAACTGGTCGAACGCGCTAATCTGCCGGGTTACCTTGGTAACTGCCACTCTTCCGGTACGGTCATCCTGGATCAACTGGGCGAAGAGCACATGAAAACCGGCAAGCCGATTTTCTATACCTCCGCTGACTCAGTGTTCCAGATTGCCTGCCATGAAGAAACCTTTGGCCTGGATAAACTCTACGAACTGTGCGAAATCGCCCGTGAAGAGCTGACCAACGGCGGCTACAACATCGGTCGCGTTATCGCCCGTCCGTTTATCGGCGACAAAGCCGGTAACTTCCAGCGTACTGGTAACCGTCACGACCTGGCTGTTGAACCGCCAGCACCGACCGTGCTGCAAAAACTGGTTGATGAAAAACACGGCCAGGTGGTTTCTGTCGGTAAAATTGCGGACATCTACGCTAACTGCGGTATCACCAAAAAAGTGAAAGCGACCGGCCTGGATGCGCTGTTTGACGCCACCATCAAAGAGATGAAGGAAGCGGGTGATAACACCATCGTCTTCACCAACTTCGTTGACTTCGACTCTTCCTGGGGCCACCGTCGCGACGTCGCGGGTTATGCTGCGGGTCTGGAACTGTTTGACCGCCGTCTGCCGGAGCTGATGTCACTGCTGCGCGATGACGATATCCTGATCCTCACCGCTGACCACGGTTGTGACCCGACCTGGACAGGTACTGACCACACCCGTGAACACATTCCGGTACTGGTGTATGGCCCGAAAGTAAAACCGGGTTCACTGGGGCACCGTGAAACCTTCGCAGATATCGGTCAGACTCTGGCAAAATATTTTGGCACTTCTGATATGGAATATGGCAAAGCCATGTTCTGATAATGGGTGCGGCTTGATGCCCTCACCCCGGCCCTCTCCCACAGGGAGAGGGTGAAAACATGTTGATAAGGATAAAACAATGGCTACCCCACATATTAATGCAGAAATGGGCGATTTCGCTGACGTAGTTTTGATGCCAGGCGACCCGCTGCGTGCGAAGTATATTGCTGAAACTTTCCTTGAAGATGTCCGTGAAGTGAACAACGTTCGCGGTATGCTGGGCTTCACCGGTACTTACAAAGGCCGCAAAATTTCCGTAATGGGTCACGGTATGGGTATCCCGTCCTGCTCCATTTACACCAAAGAGCTGATCACCGATTTCGGCGTGAAGAAAATCATCCGCGTGGGTTCCTGTGGTGCTGTTCTGCCGCACGTAAAACTGCGTGACGTGGTGATTGGTATGGGTGCCTGCACCGACTCCAAAGTTAACCGCATCCGTTTTAAAGACCATGACTTTGCCGCTATCGCTGACTTTGACATGGTGCGTAACGCGGTAGACGCGGCTAAAGCTCTGGGCGTTGATGCTCGCGTTGGTAACCTGTTCTCCGCTGACCTGTTCTACTCTCCGGACGGCGAAATGTTCGACGTGATGGAAAAATACGGCATCCTTGGCGTGGAAATGGAAGCCGCTGGCATCTACGGCGTAGCAGCAGAATTTGGTGCGAAAGCCCTGGCTATCTGCACCGTATCTGACCACATCCGCACTCACGAGCAGACCACTGCTGAAGAGCGTCAGACCACCTTCAACGACATGATCAAAATCGCACTGGAATCCGTTCTGCTGGGCGATAAAGAGTAATTGTTTTTCGCTGAAAGGCGATTGTCGTGTTAAGCCGGAGCGGGTGACTGCTCCGGCTTTTTAGTATCTATTCATCAATAGCAACTGATTTATAGATTTACTATTATTTTTCATATGGATAGAAAATAAAATCCATTCAAGTATCTATTCATGTATGTTCAGCCGTCATCCAGGAAGGGCATATCAGCAACTCTGGCGGACAACCATAAATTCCTGCCATTTTGCTTTTGATGTTTGAGCTAAGCCGCTCCGTCTTTTCGATCCGTTTTAGAGAATTAATCGAGATACCTAACATTTTACTTAATTCAGCAAGCGATAATTTATGCCTGATACGCACAGCGGCTAGCCAGGAAATACGCTGGCTGAACATTAAGTTGATAATCTCCCGCTCCTGGTTTTCCAGAACGATCATATTTCCTTCCTTGGATATTTTAATCAGTGAGTTACCGCACTGCCCCAGCCATCCACGCCGACAATTCCCGTAGCTCTTTTTCCTGTTCCGGGAAGTCAACCAACAGAGCTTCGCACTCTTGTTGCAGCATATCCGCGCGGTACAGACAGCCTTGCAGTCGCCCGGCGAGAGCTTCCAGCGGTGCGGGGTTGAGGCTATCGGTAAACACCTGAGCGCGGGTGATATGGCCTTTTTCAACGTCGAAGTGCAGTTCCACGCCGCCCCAGGTGAAGCGTTCATCCAGCAGATGCGAAAATGCAGGAGCCTGACCGAAGTTCCACTCCCAGCTACTCTGACGGGCAAAGGTTTCGGCGAAGTTTGGCAAGTCTGGCGTTTTGTCCGGGGAGATGATTTCCGCTTCCACGCGCTCGCCATAATGGGCGAAAAAGGCCTCGGTTATGGCCTCGCAAATTTGCTCATGGGTAATTCCCGGTAGCAATTCGGTCAGATTAGTCACGCGGGAACGTACCGAAGTAATGCCTTTCGCCGCCAGTTTCTTTTTATCCGGATTGAGATAGTTTGCCAGGCGGCTGAGGTCGGCATTGAGCAGCAAGGTGCCGTGGTGGAAGCCACGATCTTTGGTTTCGCGATAGGCCGAGCCTGAGACTTTGCGGTCGCCTTCGGTGGTTTTCACCACCAGATCGTTGCGCCCGGAGGCTTCGGCGGTGACGCCGAGCGCGTTCAGCGCATTGAGCACAATCGACGTGGAGATGGTTTTATCGTACTCCGGCTTGCCAGCCATAAAGGTAAAGCAGGTATTGCCGAGATCGTGGAACACCGCGCCACCGCCGCTACTGCGCCGCGCCAGTCGGACGTTATCTTCTTCCATCCGCCGGGTATTACACTCTTTCCACGGGTTCTGCGCGCGACCAATCACTACGGTGTCGGCATTGCGCCAGAGAAACAGAACGCGCTGCGTGGCGGGCATCTGGCGAAAAATACATTCCTCAACCGCCAGGTTAAACCACGGGTCGTAAGAGTCAGAAATAAGCAGGCGTAATGTGGACATAACGATTTCCTTTCTTGTAGTAATGGGTCACTCTTTTTTCTCGCTTTCTTCCTCTTCCGGCACCGGTTTGCTGGCGGTTAACAGGAAGGGGGATTGCTGCCAGCGGGTGCGCTTACCCTGCAACAACGTGCGGGTAAGCACCACGCCGATTGCCAGCGAGAGCAGCAACATCAGGCGTAAAATGTTAGTGGTGTTATCCACCTGTTTGGCTTCGGTGGCGAGCGTATGGGTGTCGAGCGTCAGGCGCAGGTAGCCGAGCGGACCATTTTTCCCCGCAATCGGTTCGACAATCTGCTGGTTAAAATAGCCGCCCGCTTTTTTACCGTCGAGCGCCAGCCGATCGCGCACTTCGACGCTTTCGCCTGCGCGGGCGATAAGATCGCCTTGCTCGTCATACACGCCCGCGTCGAGGATGCGGCTTTCGTCTGTTAACTGGCTGAGGATTGCCTGAATGCGTTTTTCATCCGGAGAGTCGGTACGCATTAGCGGCGCAACGTTCAGCGTCACCTGACGCGCCAGGGTGCGAGCCAGTTCTTCAAGTTGCGGATTACGCTGTCGCTGGTGGTTTTGACTAAACCATGACGCCCCCTGCATCAGCGCCACTAACAAGGCGAGGCAGAACAGGACAATCACTGCCCGATGCAGCCGGAATTTCAGTTTTGTGCGAGCCATCTTCCACCCTTTGAAAATTTGAGACTTAATGTTGCCAGAAGCAATGGATACAAGGTAGCCTCATGCGTTATTTTCCCTGCTTCGAACGATTTTACAGGAGCCTTAATGCCTAACATTACCTGGTGCGACCTGCCTGAAGATGTCTCTTTATGGCCTGGTCTGCCTCTTTCATTAAGTGGTGATGAAGTGATGCCACTGGATTACCACGCAGGTCGTAGCGGCTGGCTGCTGTATGGTCGTGGGCTGGATAAACAACGTCTGACCCAGTACCAGAGCAAACTGGGCGCGGCGATGGTGATTGTTGCCGCCTGGTGCGTGGAAGATTATCAGGTGATTCGTCTGGCAGGTTCGCTCACCGCACGGGCTACGCGCCTGGCCCATGAAGCGCAACTGGATGTCGCGCCGCTGGGGAAAATCCCGCACCTGCGCACGCCGGGTTTGCTGGTGATGGACATGGACTCCACCGCCATCCAGATTGAATGTATCGATGAAATTGCCAAACTGGCCGGAACGGGCGAGATGGTGGCGGAAGTAACCGAACGGGCGATGCGCGGCGAACTTGATTTTACCGCCAGCCTGCGTAGCCGCGTGGCGACGCTGAAAGGCGCTGATGCGAACATTTTGCTTCAGGTACGTGAAAATCTGCCGCTGATGCCAGGCTTAACGCAGCTGGTACTCAAGCTGGAAACGCTGGGCTGGAAAGTGGCGATTGCCTCCGGCGGCTTTACCTTCTTTGCTGAATACCTGCGCGACAAGCTGCGCCTGACCGCCGTAGTAGCCAATGAACTGGAGATCATGGACGGTAAATTTACCGGCAATGTGATCGGCGACATCGTTGACGCGCAATATAAAGCGAAAACCCTGACCCGCCTCGCGCAGGAGTATGAAATCCCGCTGGCGCAGACCGTGGCGATTGGCGATGGTGCCAACGACCTGCCGATGATCAAAGCAGCAGGGCTGGGGATTGCCTACCATGCCAAGCCAAAAGTGAATGAAAAGACGGAAGTCACCATCCGTCACGCTGACCTGATGGGGGTGTTCTGCATCCTCTCCGGCAGCCTGAATCAGAAGTAATTGCACGCCCGTCATCCTGCGGGCAGCACAGCATTAACGAGGTACACCGTGGCAAAAGCTCCAAAACGCGCCTTTGTTTGTAATGAATGCGGGGCAGATTATCCGCGCTGGCAGGGGCAGTGCAGCGCCTGTCATGCCTGGAACACCATCACCGAGGTGCGTCTTGCTGCGTCGCCAACGGTGGCGCGTAACGAGCGTCTCAGTGGCTATGCCGGTAGTGCCGGAGTGGCAAAAGTCCAGAAACTCTCCGATATCAGCCTTGAAGAGCTGCCGCGTTTTTCCACCGGATTTAAAGAGTTCGACCGCGTATTAGGCGGCGGGGTAGTGCCGGGAAGCGCCATTCTGATTGGCGGTAACCCAGGTGCGGGGAAATCCACGCTGCTACTGCAAACGCTGTGCAAACTGGCCCAGCAGATGAAAACGCTGTATGTCACTGGCGAAGAGTCGCTGCAACAGGTGGCAATGCGCGCTCATCGTCTCGGCCTACCGACTGACAATCTCAATATGTTGTCGGAAACCAGCATCGAGCAGATCTGCCTGATTGCCGAAGAAGAGCAACCGAAGCTGATGGTAATTGACTCCATCCAGGTGATGCATATGGCGGATGTTCAGTCTTCGCCTGGCAGCGTGGCGCAGGTGCGTGAAACAGCGGCTTATCTGACACGATTCGCTAAAACGCGCGGCGTGGCGATTGTCATGGTCGGGCACGTAACCAAAGATGGCTCGCTGGCTGGTCCGAAAGTGCTGGAACACTGTATTGACTGTTCGGTGCTGCTGGACGGCGACGCCGACTCCCGTTTTCGCACCTTACGCAGCCATAAAAACCGCTTCGGCGCGGTGAATGAGCTGGGCGTATTCGCGATGACCGAACAGGGACTGCGTGAAGTCAGCAATCCTTCGGCAATCTTCTTAAGCCGTGGCGATGAAGTGACCTCTGGCAGTTCAGTGATGGTGGTATGGGAAGGGACGCGCCCGCTGCTGGTGGAGATTCAGGCGCTGGTCGATCACTCGATGATGGCGAACCCACGCCGCGTGGCGGTCGGGCTGGAACAAAACCGTCTGGCGATCCTGCTGGCGGTGCTGCACCGTCACGGCGGTCTGCAAATGGCTGATCAGGATGTCTTTGTGAACGTGGTCGGCGGCGTGAAGGTAACGGAAACCAGCGCCGACTTAGCGTTACTGCTGGCGATGGTTTCCAGCCTGCGCGACAGGCCGCTGCCGCAGGATCTGGTGGTGTTTGGCGAAGTGGGGCTGGCAGGGGAGATCCGCCCGGTGCCCAGCGGTCAGGAACGAATCTCTGAAGCGGCGAAACACGGTTTTCGCCGGGCGATTGTTCCGGCGGCCAACGTGCCGAAAAAAGCGCCGGAAGGGATGCAGATTTTTGGCGTTAAAAAACTCTCCGACGCGCTTAGCGTGTTCGACGACTTATAATGAGAGATACGGAGGGAGATATGTCGTCATTTGATTACCTGAAAACCGCTATTAAGCAACAAGGCTGCACGTTACAGCAGGTTGCTGATGCCAGCGGTATGACCAAAGGGTATTTAAGCCAGTTACTGAATGCCAAAATCAAAAGCCCCAGCGCACAAAAGCTGGAGGCGTTGCACCGTTTTTTGGGGCTTGAATTTCCCCGGCAGAAGAAAACCATTGGTGTCGTATTCGGTAAGTTCTACCCGCTGCATACCGGACATATCTACCTTATCCAGCGCGCCTGTAGCCAGGTTGACGAGCTGCATATCATTATGGGCTTTGACGATACCCGCGACCGCGCGTTGTTTGAAGACAGCGCCATGTCGCAGCAGCCAACGGTGCCGGATCGTCTGCGCTGGTTATTGCAAACCTTTAAATATCAGAAAAATATCCGTATTCATGCCTTCAACGAAGAGGGCATGGAGCCGTATCCGCACGGCTGGGACGTGTGGAGCAACGGCATCAAAAATTTTATGGCCGAAAAAGGCATTCAGCCGGATCTGATCTACACCTCGGAAGAGACCGACGCACCACAGTACCTGGAGCATCTGGGGATCGAAACGGTGCTTGTCGATCCGAAACGCACCTTTATGAGTATCAGCGGAGCGCAGATCCGTGAAAACCCGTTCCGCTACTGGGAATATATTCCCACCGAAGTGAAACCGTTCTTTGTGCGTACCGTGGCGATCCTCGGCGGCGAGTCGAGCGGTAAATCCACCCTGGTAAATAAACTCGCCAATATCTTCAACACCACCAGTGCGTGGGAGTTTGGTCGTGATTATGTCTTTTCGCACCTCGGTGGCGATGAGATAGCGTTGCAGTATTCCGACTACGATAAAATTGCACTGGGGCACGCACAATATATTGATTTCGCAGTGAAATATGCCAATAAAGTGGCGTTTATCGACACTGATTTTGTGACAACTCAGGCGTTCTGCAAAAAGTACGAAGGGCGTGAGCATCCGTTCGTGCAGGCGCTGATCGATGAATACCGTTTTGATCTGGTGATCCTGCTGGAGAACAATACTCCGTGGGTGGCGGATGGTTTACGCAGCCTCGGCAGTTCGGTGGATCGTAAAGAGTTCCAGAACTTGCTGGTGGAGATGCTGGAAGAGAACAATATCGAATTTGTGCGGGTTGAAGAGGACGATTACGACAGCCGTTTCCTGCGCTGCGTGGAGTTGGTGCGGGAGATGATGGGGGAGCAGGGTTAAGACCCAATGCCTGATGCGACGCTGACGCGTCTTATCAGGCCTGCTGTTTTGCAACCTATTGAAATAACTGGGCTTGTAGGCCGGATAAGGCGTTCACGCCGCATCAGGCATTCGGAGTCCAATGCCTGATGCGACGCTGACGCGTCTTATCAGGCCTACTGTTTCGCAACGTATTGAAATCGCTGAGCTTGTAGGCCGGATAAGGCGTTCACGCCGCATCCGGCATCTTACAAATTACTTCGCAATACGCTTGTACTTGATACGCTTCGGCTCCAGCGCGTCTGCGCCCAGCGTGCGTTTCTTATACTCTTCGTACTCGGTAAAGTTACCTTCGAAGAACTCAACTTTACCTTCATCCTGATAATCCAGAATGTGCGTCGCGATACGGTCGAGGAACCAACGGTCGTGCGAGATAACCATCGCGCAGCCCGGGAACTCCAGCAGGGCGTTTTCCAGCGCGCGCAGGGTTTCGATATCCAGGTCGTTGGTCGGTTCGTCGAGCAGCAGCATGTTGCCGCCAACCTGCAGCAGCTTCGCCAGATGCAGACGACCGCGCTCACCGCCGGAAAGTTCGCCAACGCGTTTACCCTGATCAACCCCTTTAAAGTTAAAGCGGCCTACGTAAGCACGGCTCGGCATCTCGGTGTTACCGATCTTCATGATATCCAGCCCGCCGGAAACTTCTTCCCATACGGTTTTGCTGTTATCCATTGAGTCACGGAACTGATCAACAGATGCCAGTTTCACCGTTTCACCTAAAGTGATGGTGCCGCTGTCCGGCTGTTCCTGACCAGAGATCATACGGAACAGGGTCGATTTACCCGCACCGTTCGGCCCGATGATCCCGACGATTGCCCCTTTCGGGATCGAGAAGCTCAGGGAGTCAATCAGCAGGCGATCGCCGTAGGATTTACGCAGGTTGCTGACTTCCAACACTTTATCGCCCAGACGCGGTCCAGGTGGAATAAACAGTTCGTTGGTTTCGTTACGTTTCTGGTATTCGGTGTTGTTCAGCTCTTCAAAGCGCGCCAGACGTGCTTTACCTTTCGACTGACGGCCTTTAGTCCCCTGACGTACCCACTCCAGCTCTTTTTCAATCGACTTACGACGTGCTGCTTCTTGCGAAGCTTCCTGCGCCAGACGCTGATCTTTCTGCTCCAGCCAGGAGGAGTAGTTACCTTCCCACGGAATACCTTCGCCACGGTCAAGTTCGAGGATCCAGCCCGCAACGTTATCGAGGAAGTAACGGTCGTGGGTAATCGCCACAACGGTGCCTTCGAAGTCGTGCAGGAAGCGTTCCAGCCACGCTACGGATTCGGCATCCAGGTGGTTAGTTGGTTCGTCGAGCAGCAGCATGTCTGGTTTTTCCAGCAGCAGGCGGCACAACGCCACGCGACGACGCTCACCACCGGAGAGGTTAGCGATTTTCGCCTCCCAGTCTGGCAGACGCAGCGCATCCGCCGCACGCTCCAGTTGCACATTCAGGTTATGACCGTCGTGAGCCTGAATGATCTCTTCCAGACGACCCTGTTCAGCGGCCAGCTTGTCAAAATCGGCATCCGGATCGGCGTATAACGCATACACTTCATCCAGACGTTTCAGGGCGTTAACCACTTCAGAGACCGCTTCTTCAATGGACTCACGCACGGTGTGTTCCGGGTTCAGCTGCGGTTCCTGCGGCAGATAACCAATCTTGATATCCGGCTGCGGACGCGCTTCACCTTCGATATCTTTATCGATGCCCGCCATAATGCGCAGCAGGGTGGACTTACCGGCGCCGTTCAGACCCAGGACGCCGATTTTTGCCCCAGGGAAGAAACTCAGAGAGATGTTTTTCAAAATATGACGTTTCGGCGGAACAACTTTGCCGACACGATGCATGGTATAAACGAATTGAGCCACGTTGGACTTCGCCTCTATGTTTATCGTGATGATGAGTTTTCAAAGGCGAAGTGTAGCCTGTTTCCTTATCTAATCCCAGCCGGTCGATCACCCTCCCGATAAAAGTAAAAAAGTGTCCATAACGTGGCGCAAACGGCAATGACTGGTTAGCATAAATCTATTAGGCGGCATGACGCTGCATTGATGTATTTACACTTAGAGGATGCGCTTGTGGAAAAAGCCAAACAAGTTACCTGGCGGCTGTTGGCTGCCGGTGTCTGTCTGCTGACGGTCAGCAGCGTGGCGCGAGCCGACTCACTGGATGAGCAGCGTAGCCGTTACGCGCAAATCAAGCAGGCCTGGGATAATCGACAAATGGACGTGGTCGAACAAATGATGCCATCCCTGAAGGATTATCCACTTTATCCCTACCTGGAATACCGCCAGATCACCGATGATCTGATGAATCAACCGGCGGTCACGGTCACTAACTTTGTTCGTGCTAACCCAACGCTTCCTCCGGCTCGCGCACTACAATCTCGTTTCGTCAATGAACTGGCGCGGCGTGAAGACTGGCGTGGCTTGTTAGCTTTTAGCCCGGAAAAACCAGGGACTACCGAAGCGCAATGTAATTACTACTATGCAAAATGGAACACCGGGCAGAGTGAAGAAGCCTGGCAAGGGGCGAAAGAGCTGTGGCTAACCGGCAAGAGCCAGCCTAACGCTTGCGATAAGTTGTTTAGCGTCTGGCGCGCGTCCGGTAAGCAAGAACCACTGGCTTATTTAGAGCGTATCCGCCTGGCGATGAAAGCGGGCAATACCGGATTGGTGACAGTACTCGCAGGGCAGATGCCTGCCGATTATCAAACTATCGCCTCGGCGATTATTTCACTGGCGAACAACCCTAATACGGTACTGACCTTCGCACGTACTACCGGAGCGACTGATTTTACCCGCCAGATGGCAGCGGTGGCGTTTGCCAGCGTGGCGCGCCAGGATGCAGAAAACGCACGGCTGCTGATCCCGTCGCTTGCCCAGGCGCAGCAGCTTAATGAAGAGCAGATTCAGGAGCTACGCGATATCGTCGCTTGGCGTCTGATGGGCAATGACGTCACCGACGAGCAGGCGAAATGGCGCGATGACGCCATTATGCGTTCGCAATCCACGTCGTTAATTGAACGACGCGTGCGGATGGCGCTTGGCACTGGCGACCGTTCTGGCCTGAATACCTGGCTGGCACGCTTGCCGATGGAAGCGAAAGAGAAAGATGAATGGCGCTACTGGCAAGCGGATTTACTGCTGGAACGCGGTCGTGAAGCGGAAGCAAAAGAGATTTTGCATCAACTCATGCAACAGCGTGGTTTCTACCCGATGGTTGCTGCACAGCGGATCGGCGAAGAGTATGAGCTGAAGATTGATAAAGCGCCGCAGAATATCGACAGTGCTCTGACTCAGGGGCCGGAGATGGCGCGCGTGCGCGAGTTGATGTACTGGAATCTCGATAACACCGCGCGTAGCGAGTGGGCCAATCTGGTGAAGAGCAAGTCAAAAACAGAGCAGGCACAGCTGGCGCGGTATGCTTTCAACAACCAATGGTGGGATCTTAGCGTTCAGGCGACGATCGCCGGGAAACTGTGGGATCATCTGGAAGAGCGATTCCCGCTGGCCTACAACGATCTTTTCAAACGCTACACCAGTGGCAAAGATATCCCGCAAAGCTATGCAATGGCGATTGCTCGCCAGGAGAGCGCCTGGAATCCGAAAGTGAAGTCGCCGGTAGGCGCCAGCGGTCTGATGCAGATTATGCCGGGCACAGCGACCCATACGGTGAAAATGTTCTCAATTCCAGGTTACAGCAGCCCAGGACAATTGCTGGATCCGGAAACGAACATCAACATTGGCACCAGTTACCTGCAATATGTTTATCAGCAGTTTGGTAATAACCGCATTTTCTCATCGGCAGCCTATAACGCTGGACCAGGACGGGTACGCACCTGGCTTGGCAACAGCGCCGGACGTATCGACGCTGTGGCATTTGTCGAGAGTATTCCGTTCTCCGAGACGCGCGGTTATGTGAAGAACGTGCTGGCTTATGACGCGTATTATCGCTATTTCATGGGCGATAAACCGATGCTTTTGAGCGCCACAGAATGGGGGCGTCGTTACTGAACCGCCCGTTTATGATATGCTATCGTACTCTTTTGCGAGTACAACCGGGGGAGGCATTTTGCTTCCCCCGCTAACAATGGCGACACACTATGGCTCAACAATCACCCTATTCAGCAGCGATGGCAGAACAGCGTCACCAGGAGTGGTTACGTTTTGTTGACCTGCTTAAGAATGCCTACGAAAACGATCTCCATTTACCGCTGTTAAACCTGATGCTGACGCCGGATGAGCGCGAAGCGTTGGGGACTCGCGTGCGTATCGTAGAAGAGTTGTTGCGCGGTGAAATGAGCCAGCGTGAGTTAAAAAACGAACTCGGCGCGGGCATTGCGACCATTACTCGTGGATCGAACAGCCTGAAAGCCGCACCCGTCGAGTTGCGCCAGTGGCTGGAAGAAGTGCTGCTGAAAAGCGATTGATTTTGTAGGCCTGATAAGACGCGCCAGCGTCTTATCAGGCATCGTGCACCGAATGCCGGATGCGGCGTGAACGCCTTCTCCGTCCTACAATGGCTGATACACCGCATTATGAAACGGACTCAGCGCCAGGATCACCGCCTGGTGATAGACGCTGGTGCGGGTGAGTTTCCCGGCGGTAAACACGCCGATTGCTCCTTCTTTACGACCAATCTCATCAATGCCGGTATAGCGCGACATCACGGGGCCAAGCGCCTCACCTTCACGCACTTTCTCCAGAATCACCGCAGGCAACGGCAAAGTTGCTGAACGCGCTTCACCACGCTGGCTGGCGTTTTCAATCACCACCCAACTGAAGGTGCTGTCACCATCAATACCCGCTTCAATCGCTACCCAAAAATCAGCCTCTGGGCGTAAATGACGGGAATTTGCTACCCGATTTCGTGCGCCAGCACGCGTTTCCTCACTGCCAAAGGGCTGTTCCGGTACGCCGCTCTCGACGGCAACGGACTCAATGTGGCAGGATCCTTCGCCGAAGATCTCGTGAAATGCCTGCAGAATGGCCTGAATTTTAGCGGGATTGGTGGTCGCACAGACAACATGGTGCATAATCAGGATTACTCACAAAATTAACGTTAAAGCAGTATACGGAAAAAAAGCATGTTACAGGTATACCTTGTCCGCCACGGTGAAACCCAGTGGAACGCCGAGCGACGTATTCAGGGCCAGTCTGACAGCCCGCTGACTGCAAAAGGTGAGCAACAGGCAATGCAGGTGGCGAACCGTGCCAAAGAGCTTGGCATTACGCATATCATCAGTAGTGATTTAGGCCGCACCCGGCGTACGGCGGAAATCATCGCCCAGGCTTGTGGTTGTGACATCATCTTTGATTCCCGCTTGCGTGAGTTAAATATGGGCGTGCTGGAGAAAAGACATATTGACTCTCTGACTGAAGAAGAAGAGAACTGGCGTCGTCAGCTCGTCAATGGCACCGTTGACGGGCGTATTCCTGAAGGCGAGTCGATGCAGGAACTTAGCGATCGCGTTAACGCAGCACTGGAATCTTGTCGGGATTTACCACCGGGAAGTCGACCGCTGCTGGTGAGCCACGGTATCGCGCTGGGATGCCTGGTGAGTACCATTCTGGGCTTACCTGCATGGGCAGAACGACGCTTACGTCTGCGTAACTGTTCTATTTCGCGCGTGGATTATCAGGAAAGCCTGTGGCTGGCATCTGGCTGGGTCGTTGAAACAGCAGGGGACATCTCGCATCTGGACGCCCCTGCATTAGACGAGCTACAGCGTTAACGACGTATCGGAATAAGCAGCTCGCAGCGCAGATTAATTGGGCGATCTCCCGCTTTGGCATCTTCTGCCGGGTAGTATCGCTCAATATCCTGGCCTTTACGGCGAGTCAGGTTGAGCATCGGCATACAGGTTCCGTATACCGTCAGAATAAACTCCTGCACGCCGGTTCCCAGACCTTCGTAGGTAAACATCACATAGTCGCCGCCCTGCAACAGCACCGGATGCCCGGTCAGTACATAGCCGTCGGCTTGATCCCGAGCCAGAGCCGTGGTGTAAAACACTTCTTGCTCGTCGTCTTTATCCTGGCTTGGACGCGTTTCGTTCAAACCGTAAAGCACTGGCGGAATGGTTGGCGAGTTACCGAGAAAATCGTGCCAGAACTGGTAGCGCATTTCATGGCGGAAATCAGAGATTTGCTCCAGCGAGCAGGAGTAGCTCTGGGTAACACCAATCAGCGGCGTATCTTCCAGGGTGACAAATTTGTGCTCTGGCATGGTAAATTCACCCAGACGTAGCGGCGGGCGAATACCAAAGGCGCTCCATTCAGGAGAACGGCGGTAAAGTGCGGGAGTCTGGGCAAACTGCTTCTTGAATGCGCGGGTAAATGTCTGTTGAGAGTCGAAGCGGTATTGCAGCGCGATATCCAGAATCGGACGCGCAGTCAGGCGTAGTGCGACCGCCGATTTCGACAAACGACGAGCACGAATATACGCGCCAATAGCATGGCCAGTGACATCTTTAAACATTCTCTGTAAGTGCCACTTGGAATAACCTGCTTTCGCCGCTACATTGTCGAGCGACAGGGGCTGATCCAGATGACCTTCCAGCCAGATTAAAAGGTCGCGAATAATGCCGGCCTGATCCATAAAATATCCTCATCCTTTCAACAACGAGCACCTGACATCAGGTAATTGGATAATAGCATTTTTTGCTGTTTTAGCATTCAGTGTTTTTTTCTTAGCAGAGTATGTTTTAGGTCTTGACGGAGATAAAAGAATTGAGATTTTGTTCTTAATCAATATGTTATTTATCGTGACGAACTAATTGCTCAGTGTAACTTATAAAAATGGTAACAATATGAAATACAAGCATTTGATCTTGTCCTTAAGCCTGATAATGCTGGGGCCATTGGCACATGCGGAAGAAATTGGTTCGGTCGACACCGTATTTAAAATGATCGGCCCGGATCACAAAATTGTCGTAGAAGCCTTTGACGATCCCGATGTGAAAAACGTCACCTGTTATGTGAGTCGGGCGAAAACCGGCGGTATTAAAGGAGGATTAGGTCTGGCGGAAGATACTTCCGATGCGGCCATTTCCTGCCAGCAGGTAGGGGCGATTGAACTGTCGGATCGCATTAAAAACGGCAAAGCTCAGGGTGAAGTCGTGTTCAAAAAACGGACTTCTCTGGTCTTTAAGTCGTTACAGGTCGTGCGTTTCTATGACGCCAAACGCAACGCGCTCGCTTACCTGGCTTACTCCGACAAAGTTGTTGATGGTTCACCGAAAAATGCCATCAGCGCCGTTCCTGTCATGCCGTGGCGACAATAACAGAGGCGATTTATGCAACGGGAAACGGTCTGGTTAGTGGAAGACGAGCAAGGGATAGCTGACACGCTGGTCTACATGTTGCAGCAGGAAGGTTTTGCCGTCGAATTCTTTGAACGGGGCTTACCGGCGCTGGATAAAGCGCGCCTGCAGGTTCCTGACGTTATCATTCTCGATATCGGCCTGCCCGATATTAGCGGTTTCGAACTGTGTCGCCAGTTGCTGGCGCTGCATCCTGCATTGCCCGTACTGTTTCTGACCGCCCGTAGTGAAGAGGTGGATCGCCTGCTTGGGCTGGAGATTGGCGCTGACGACTACGTGGCTAAACCATTTTCACCCCGCGAAGTGTGCGCCAGAGTGCGCACCTTACTGCGTCGGGTGAAGAAGTTTTCTACGCCGTCTCCCGTCATCCGTATTGGTCATTTTGAACTGAATGAACCTGCGGCGCAGATAAGCTGGTTTGACACGCCATTAACGCTGACGCGGTACGAATTTTTGTTGTTGAAAACGTTACTCAAGTCGCCAGGCCGTGTCTGGTCACGCCAGCAATTGATGGATAGCGTCTGGGAAGATGCACAGGACACTTACGATCGCACCGTCGATACTCACATCAAAACGCTGCGCGCCAAACTGCGCGCTATAAATCCCGACCTTTCGCCGATTAATACTCATCGCGGAATGGGATACAGTCTGAGGAGCCTGTAATGCGCATCGGGATGCGCCTGTTGCTGGGCTATTTTTTACTGGTGGCGGTGGCGGCCTGGTTCGTACTGGCAATTTTTGTCAAAGAAGTTAAACCGGGCGTGCGAAGGGCGACGGAAGGGACGCTGATCGACACCGCAACGTTGCTGGCGGAGCTGGCGCGTCCCGATTTGCTCTCTGGTGACCCCGAGCATGGACAACTGGCGCAGGCGTTTAACCAGCTACAAAATCGCCCGTTTCGCGCCAATATCGGCGGCATTAACAAAGTGCGCAATGAATACCATGTCTATATGACCGATGCGCAGGGCAAAGTATTGTTCGATTCGGCAAATAAAGCCGTGGGGCAGGATTATTCCCGCTGGAATGATGTCTGGTTAACGTTGCGTGGTCAGTATGGCGCGCGTAGCACGTTGCAAAATCCTGCCGATCCCGAAAGTTCTGTAATGTATGTTGCCGCGCCGATTATGGACGGTTCGCGGCTAATTGGTGTTTTGAGCGTAGGCAAACCGAACGCAGCGATGGCGCCGGTCATTAAACGCAGTGAGCGGCGAATTTTATGGGCGAGTACCATTTTGTTGGGGATTGCGCTGGTGATTGGCGCGGGAATGGTTTGGTGGATCAACCGCTCCATTGCCCGGCTCACCCGCTATGCTGATTCCGTTACCGACAATAAGCCCGTTCCTCTCCCTGAACTCGGCAGTAGCGAGCTGCGTAAGTTAGCGCAGGCGCTGGAAAGTATGCGCGTGAAGCTGGAAGGGAAAAACTATATTGAGCAGTATGTTTACGCATTAACCCATGAGCTAAAAAGCCCACTGGCGGCGATTCGTGGCGCGGCGGAAATTTTACGTGAAGGCCCACCGCCGGAAGTAGTGGCTCGCTTTACCGATAATATTTTGACGCAAAATGCGCGAATGCAGGCGCTGGTTGAAACGTTATTACGCCAGGCAAGACTGGAGAATCGCCAGGAAGTGGTTCTTTCTGCGGTTGATGTAGCGGCATTATGTAACCGCATCAGCGAAGCGCGCACCGTGCAGCTGGCAGAAAAAAATATCACTCTGCATGTTATGCCCATTGAGGTTAACGTTGCTGCTGAACCTGCGTTACTGGAGCAGGCGCTGGGGAATTTACTGGATAACGCCATCGATTTCACTCCCGATCATGGCTGCATAACGCTTAGTGCTGTGGCAGATCAGGAGCAAGTCACGCTTAAGGTGCAGGATACCGGCAGTGGCATTCCTGACTACGCGCTGCCGCGCATTTTTGAACGTTTTTACTCTTTGCCACGTGCAAATGGGCAAAAAAGCAGTGGTCTGGGGCTGGCGTTTGTCAGCGAAGTTGCCCGTTTGCTCAATGGCGAAGTCACGCTGCACAACATGCCGGAAGGCGGTGTGCAGGCCTCGCTTCGGCTTCACCGTCACTTCACATAACTTCAAATTCTTCCCACATAGCCTTCATACACTGCCGCCATTGTAAAGGAGAAGACTATGTTGAAATCCCCCCTGTTCTGGAAAATGACCACTTTGTTTGGCGCGGTGTTGCTGTTGTTAATTCCATTAATGTTGATTCGGCAGGTGATTGTCGAACGTGCCGATTACCGTAGCGATGTTGAAGATGCAATTCGTCAAAGCACCAGCGGGCCACAAAAGTTGGTTGGGCCGCTTATCGCTATTCCTGTGACCGAGCTTTATACGGTGCAGGAAGAGGATAAAACTGTGGAGCGCAAGCGGAGTTTTATCCGTTTCTGGTTACCGGAGTCGTTGATGGTTAATGGCAATCAGAATGTGGAAGAACGCAAGATAGGGATTTATTCCGGCCAGGTCTGGCACAGTGATTTAACGCTGAAAGCCGATTTTGACGTTTCGCGTCTTAGCGAACTTAATGCGCCAAATATCACCTTAGGCAAGCCGTTTATCGTGATTAGCGTTGGTGACGCGCGTGGCATTGGCGTGGTGAAATCGCCTGAACTTAACGGAACGGCGTTGACTATTGAACCCGGCACCGGGTTAGAGCGAGGCGGGCAGGGCGTGCATATCCCTTTACCCGAAGGAGACTGGCTGAAGCAGAACCTGAAGCTGAATATGGCGCTGAATTTAAGCGGTACTGGTGATTTTTCTGTGGTTCCGACGGGACGTAATAGCGAGATGACCTTAACCAGCAACTGGCCGCACCCCAGTTTTTTAGGCGATTTTTTGCCAGCTAAACGGGAAATAAGTGCGTCCGGTTTTCAGGCGCAATGGCAAAGTAGCTGGTTTGCTAATAATCTCGGTGAGCGTTTTGCTTCAGGCAATGATAGCGGCTGGGAAAATTTCCCGGCGTTTAGCGTCGCAGTCACTACGCCAGCCGATCAGTATCAATTAACGGATCGGGCGACCAAGTACGCCATTTTGCTGATCTCGCTAACTTTTATGGCTTTCTTTGTTTTTGAAACATTAACGGCAAAGCGTTTACACCCGATGCAATATTTGCTGGTAGGGCTGTCATTGGTGATGTTTTATTTGCTCTTGCTGGCGCTTTCTGAACATACCGGTTTTACCGTGGCCTGGATAATCGCCAGTCTGATTGGGGCGTTAATGAACGGTATTTACTTGCAGGCAGTATTAAAAGGCTGGCGCAACAGCATGTTGTTTACCCTCGCGCTGTTGTTGCTGGATGGCGTGATGTGGGGACTGCTGAATTCTGCCGATAGCGCGCTGTTGTTGGGAACCAGTGTGCTGGTGGTGGCGCTGGCAGGCATGATGTTTGTGACACGTAATATCGACTGGTATGCGTTTTCACTGCCGAAAATGAAAACCAGCAAAGAAGCCACAATGGACGATGAGTTACGTATCTGGAAATAATGTTGAAAAATAAAAACGGCGCTAAAAAGCGCCGTTTTTTTGACGGTGGTAAGCCGATTAATCTTCCAGATCACCGCAGAAGCGATAACCTTCACCGTGAATGGTGGCGATGATTTCCGGCGTATCCGGCGTAGATTCGAAATGCTTACGAATACGACGGATTGTCACGTCTACAGTACGGTCGTGCGGCTTCAGCTCACGGCCGGTCATTTTCTTCAGCAGTTCAGCACGAGACTGAATTTTGCCTGGGTTTTCACAGAAGTGAAGCATGGCGCGGAACTCGCTGCGCGGCAGTTTGTACTGCTCGCCATCAGGGCCGATCAACGAACGGCTGTTGATGTCCAGTTCCCAACCATTGAACTTGTAGCTTTCAACGCTACGACGTTCTTCGCTGACAGTACCCAGATTCATGGTACGGGACAGCAGGTTGCGTGCACGAATAGTCAGTTCACGTGGGTTGAACGGTTTGGTGATGTAATCGTCTGCACCGATTTCGAGGCCGAGAATTTTATCGACTTCGTTGTCACGGCCAGTCAGGAACATCAACGCAACATTCGCCTGCTCGCGCAGTTCACGCGCTAACAGAAGACCGTTCTTACCCGGCAGATTGATATCCATGATCACCAGGTTGATGTCATATTCAGAGAGGATCTGATGCATTTCCGCGCCATCTGTCGCTTCGAAAACATCATAGCCTTCCGCTTCGAAAATACTTTTCAACGTGTTGCGTGTTACCAACTCGTCTTCAACGATAAGAATGTGCGGGGTCTGCATGTTTGCTACCTAAATTGCCAACTAAATCGAAACAGGAAGTACAAAAGTCCCTGACCTGCCTGATACATGCTGCAAATTAACATGATCGGCGTAACATGACTAAAGTACGTAATTGCGTTCTTGATGCACTTTCCATCAACGTCAACAACATCATTAGCTTGGTCGTGGGTACTTTCCCTCAGGACCCGACAGTGTCAAAAACGGCTGTCATCCTAACCATTTTAACAGCGACATAACAGGCTAAGACGTGCCGGACACCCAATAAAACTACGCTTCGTTGACATATATCAAGTTCAATTGTAGCACGTTAACAGTTTGATGAAATCATCGTATCTAAATGCTAGCTTTCGTCACATTATTTTAATAATCCAACTAGTTGCATCCTACAACTAATAAACGTGGTGAATCCAATTGTCGAGATTTATTTTTTATAAAATTATCCTAAGTAAACAGAAAGATATGTAGCGTTTTTTAACAATTGAACGGTTAGTACAGTCAAGAAATAGTTTAGCTTTTTTTAAGTTAAGTAAAGGGCTTTTTCTGCGACTTGCGTTAATATTTTGTAAATTCTCTCCGCGCAGTAAGTTGACATTCATCACTCTATTCGCGGTTATTTGGTCAAGAAGAGTAGCAACATGCGTTTGACGATTATTCTGGTCGCACCCGCCAGAGCAGAAAATATTGGGGCAGCAGCGCGGGCAATGAAAACGATGGGTTTTAGCGAACTGCGGATTGTCGATAGTCAGGCACACCTGGAGCCAGCCACCCGATGGGTTGCACATGGATCCGGTGATATTATTGATAATATTAAAGTTTTTTCAACGCTGGCTGAATCGTTACATGACGTAGATTTCACTGTTGCCACCACAGCGCGTAGTCGGGCGAAATATCATTACTACGCGACACCGGTGGAACTGGTGCCATTGTTGGAAGAAAAATCGGCGTGGATGAATCACGTGGCGCTGGTCTTTGGTCGTGAAGATTCCGGGCTGACCAACGAGGAACTGGCACTGGCTGATATTCTTACCGGTGTGCCAATGGTGGCAGATTACCCTTCGCTCAATCTGGGGCAGGCGGTGATGGTCTATTGCTATCAATTAGCAACATTAATACAACAACCGACGAAAAGTAACGCAACGGCAGACCAACATCAACTGCGCGCTTTACGCGAACGTGCCATGTCGTTGTTAACGACGTTAGCGGTGGCAGATGACACAAAACTGGTTGACTGGTTACAGCAACGTCTGGGGCTTTTAGAGCAACGGGATACCGCAATGTTGCATCGTTTGTTGCATGATATTGAAAAAAATATCACCAAATAAAAAACGCCACGTCATGTGGTTTTTAGGTTTTCATTCTGACTGCAACGGGAAATCTGTCTCTGAGTGGATTAAAAAAAGAGTACCTGCCAGCAGCTTATGAACTGGTTGCCTTCCGTGAGTAAATTAAAATTTTATTGACTTAGGTCACTAAATACTTTAACCAATATAGGCATAGCGCACAGACAGATAAAAATTACAGAGTACACAACATCCATGAAACGCATCAGCACCACCATTACCACCACCATCACCATTACCACAGGTAACGGTGCGGGCTGACGCGTACAGGAAACACAGAAAAAAGCCCGCACCTGACAGTGCGGGCTTTTTTTTCGACCAAAGATAACGAGGTAACAACCATGCGAGTGTTGAAGTTCGGCGGTACATCAGTGGCAAATGCAGAACGTTTTCTGCGGGTTGCCGATATTCTGGAAAGCAATGCCAGGCAGGGGCAGGTGGCTACAGTCCTCTCTGCTCCCGCCAAAATAACCAACCATCTGGTGGCGATGATTGAAAAAACGATTAGCGGCCAGGATGCTTTGCCTAATATCAGCGATGCCGAACGTATTTTTGCCGAACTTCTGACGGGACTCGCCGCCGCCCAGCCGGGTTTTCCGCTGGCGCAACTGAAAACTTTCGTCGATCAAGAATTTGCCCAAATCAAACATGTTCTGCATGGTATCAGCCTGTTGGGACAGTGCCCGGACAGCATCAACGCTGCGTTGATCTGCCGTGGTGAAAAAATGTCGATCGCCATTATGGCCGGTGTACTGGAAGCGCGCGGTCACAACGTTACCGTTATCGATCCAGTCGAAAAACTGCTGGCTGTCGGTCACTACCTCGAATCTACCGTCGATATTGCTGAATCCACCCGCCGTATTGCTGCAAGCCGCATTCCGGCTGACCACATGGTGCTGATGGCAGGCTTCACCGCCGGTAATGAAAAAGGCGAACTGGTGGTGCTGGGACGCAATGGTTCCGACTACTCCGCTGCGGTGCTGGCTGCCTGTTTACGTGCCGATTGTTGCGAAATCTGGACGGACGTCGACGGGGTCTATACCTGCGACCCGCGTCAGGTGCCCGATGCGAGGTTGTTAAAGTCGATGTCCTATCAGGAAGCGATGGAGCTTTCCTATTTCGGCGCTAAAGTTCTTCACCCCCGCACCATTACCCCCATCGCTCAGTTCCAGATCCCTTGCCTGATTAAAAACACCGGAAATCCACAAGCGCCAGGGACGCTCATTGGTGCCAGCCGTGATGAAGATGAATTACCGGTCAAGGGTATTTCCAATCTGAATAACATGGCGATGTTCAGCGTTTCTGGTCCCGGAATGAAAGGGATGGTCGGCATGGCGGCGCGCGTCTTTGCAGCAATGTCACGCGCCCGCATTTCAGTGGTGCTGATTACGCAATCGTCTTCCGAATACAGCATCAGTTTCTGCGTTCCACAAAGCGACTGTGTGCGAGCTGAACGGGCAATGCAGGAAGAGTTCTATCTTGAACTGAAAGAAGGCTTACTGGAGCCGCTGGCAGTGACAGAACGGCTGGCTATTATCTCGGTGGTGGGCGATGGTATGCGCACGCTGCGTGGGATCTCGGCGAAATTCTTTGCCGCGCTGGCTCGCGCTAATATCAACATTGTCGCCATTGCCCAAGGGTCTTCTGAACGTTCAATCTCCGTGGTGGTAAATAACGATGATGCGACCACTGGCGTGCGCGTTACTCATCAGATGCTGTTCAATACCGATCAGGTTATCGAAGTGTTTGTGATTGGCGTCGGTGGCGTTGGCGGCGCGCTGCTGGAGCAACTGAAGCGTCAGCAAAGCTGGCTGAAGAGTAAACATATTGATTTACGAGTCTGTGGCGTTGCCAACTCGAAGGCGTTGCTGACCAATGTGCATGGTCTTAACCTGGAAAACTGGCAGGAAGAACTGGCGCAAGCTAAAGAGCCGTTCAACCTTGGGCGCTTAATTCGCCTGGTGAAAGAATATCATCTGCTGAATCCGGTTATTGTTGACTGCACCTCCAGCCAGGCGGTGGCGGATCAATATGCCGACTTCCTCCGCGAAGGTTTCCACGTGGTGACTCCGAACAAAAAGGCCAACACCTCGTCGATGGATTATTACCACCAGTTGCGTTACGCGGCGGAAAAGTCGCGGCGTAAATTCCTCTATGACACCAACGTCGGTGCGGGATTACCGGTCATTGAGAATCTGCAAAACCTGCTCAACGCAGGTGATGAGTTGATGAAGTTCTCCGGCATTCTTTCAGGTTCGCTTTCTTATATCTTCGGCAAGTTAGACGAAGGCATGAGTTTCTCCGAGGCGACCACGCTGGCGCGGGAAATGGGCTATACCGAGCCGGATCCGCGTGATGATCTTTCTGGTATGGATGTGGCGCGCAAACTGTTGATTCTCGCCCGTGAAACTGGACGTGAACTGGAATTAGCGGATATTGAGATCGAACCTGTGCTGCCCGCAGAGTTTAACGCAGAGGGTGATGTTGCAGCTTTTATGGCGAATCTGTCACAGCTCGACGATCTCTTTGCCGCACGCGTGGCGAAGGCTCGTGATGAGGGCAAAGTTTTGCGTTATGTTGGCAATATTGATGACGATGGCGTCTGCCGCGTGAAAATTGCTGAAGTGGATGGTAACGATCCGCTGTTCAAAGTGAAAAATGGCGAAAATGCCCTGGCCTTCTATAGCCACTATTATCAGCCGCTGCCGTTGGTTCTGCGCGGATATGGGGCGGGCAATGACGTTACGGCTGCCGGTGTCTTTGCCGATTTGCTACGCACCCTCTCATGGAAGTTAGGAGTCTGACATGGTTAAAGTTTATTCTCCGGCTTCCAGTGCCAATATGAGCGTTGGGTTTGATGTGCTCGGCGCGGCGGTAACGCCTGTTGATGGCGAGTTGCTTGGGGATGTGGTGACGGTTGATGCGGCAGAGACATTCAGTCTCAACAACCTTGGGCGGTTTGCCGACAAGCTACCGTCAGAGCCACGAGAAAATATCGTTTATCAGTGCTGGGAGCGTTTTTGCCAGGAATTGGGCAAGCAAATTCCAGTGGCGATGACCCTGGAAAAGAATATGCCGATCGGTTCTGGCTTAGGTTCCAGCGCCTGTTCGGTGGTCGCGGCACTGGTAGCGATGAATGAACACTGCGGCAAGCCGCTCAATGATACCCGCTTACTGGCCTTGATGGGCGAGCTGGAAGGGCGTATCTCTGGCAGCATTCATTATGACAACGTGGCACCGTGTTTTCTTGGTGGTATGCAGTTGATGATCGAAGAAAATGGCATCATCAGCCAGCAAGTGCCGGGGTTTGATGAGTGGCTGTGGGTGCTGGCGTATCCGGGGATTAAAGTCTCGACGGCAGAAGCCCGGGCTATTTTACCGGCGCAGTATCGCCGCCAGGATTGCATTGCGCACGGGCGACATCTGGCAGGCTTCATTCACGCCTGCTATTCCCGTCAGCCTGAGCTTGCCGCGAAGCTGATGAAAGATGTTATCGCTGAACCCTACCGTGAACGTTTATTGCCAGGTTTCAGGCAGGCGCGGCAGGCGGTTGCGGAAATCGGCGCGGTAGCGAGCGGTATCTCTGGCTCCGGTCCGACCTTGTTCGCTTTGTGTGACAAGCCGGATACCGCCCAGCGCGTTGCCGACTGGTTGGGTAAGAACTATCTGCAAAATCAGGAAGGTTTTGTTCATATTTGCCGGCTGGATACGGCGGGCGCACGAGTACTGGAAAAATAAATGAAACTCTACAATCTGAAAGATCACAACGAGCAGGTTAGCTTTGCGCAAGCCGTAACGCAGGGGTTGGGCAAAAATCAGGGGCTGTTTTTTCCGCACGATCTGCCGGAATTCGGCCTGACCGAAATTGATGAGATGCTGAAACTGGATTTCGTCACCCGTAGCGCGAAGCTCCTTTCGGCGTTTATTGGTGATGAAATCCCGCAGGACGCACTGGAAGAGCGCGTTCGCGCGGCGTTTGCCTTTCCGGCTCCGGTTGCCAAAGTTGAAAGCGATGTCGGTTGTCTGGAACTGTTCCACGGGCCAACGCTGGCATTTAAAGATTTCGGCGGTCGCTTTATGGCGCAAATGCTGACCCACATAGCGGGCGATAAGCCAGTGACCATTCTGACTGCAACCTCCGGCGATACCGGGGCGGCAGTGGCTCACGCTTTCTACGGTTTACCGAATGTAAAAGTGGTTATCCTCTATCCGCGCGGCAAAATCAGTCCCCTGCAAGAAAAGCTGTTCTGTACGCTGGGCGGCAATATTGAAACCGTTGCCATCGACGGCGATTTCGATGCCTGTCAGGCTCTGGTGAAGCAGGCGTTTGATGATGAAGAACTGAAAGTGGCGCTGGGGTTAAACTCCGCTAACTCCATTAACATCAGCCGCTTGCTGGCACAAATTTGCTACTACTTTGAAGCTGTGGCGCAGTTGCCGCAGGAAGCGCGCAACCAGCTGGTTGTCTCGGTGCCGAGCGGTAACTTCGGCGATTTGACGGCAGGCCTGCTGGCGAAATCTCTCGGTCTGCCGGTGAAGCGTTTTATCGCTGCCACTAACGTGAACGATACAGTGCCGCGTTTCCTGCACGACGGGCAGTGGTCGCCAAAAGCCACCCAGGCGACGTTATCCAATGCGATGGATGTTAGCCAGCCGAATAACTGGCCGCGTGTGGAAGAGTTGTTCCGCCGGAAAGTCTGGCAACTGAAAGAGCTGGGTTATGCAGCGGTGGATGATGAAACCACGCAACAGACGATGCGCGAGTTAAAAGAGCTGGGCTATACCTCAGAACCGCACGCTGCTGTGGCTTACCGTGCGCTGCGTGACCAGTTGCATCCAGGCGAATATGGTCTGTTCCTCGGCACCGCACATCCGGCGAAGTTTAAAGAGAGTGTGGAAGCGATTCTCGGTGAATCGCTGGCGCTGCCAAAAGAGCTGGCAGAACGAGCTGAATTACCGCTGCTTTCTCATTATCTGCCCGCCGATTTTGCCGCGTTGCGCAAGCTGATGATGAATCATAAGTAGTATCCATTAATTTCCTGAAAATGGCCGGGCTTGCGTTTATGCAGTTCGGCTTTTTTATGGAGAAAACATGAGAAAAATCGACAGAAAAAAAGGAGAAATTTTCAATAAATGCGGTAACTTAGCTCTTTCAATTGTAGAGAATGACAACGGGGATTCTTTTACCGTAAGCTCCTGATATCGGCCCATAACTGGCAATGATAAAAGGAGTCACCTGTGAAAAAGATGCAACCTATCCTACTCGCACTTTCCCTGATTCTGGTCGCTCCTATGGCAGCGCAGGCTGGGGAAATAATGCTAGTACCATCAGTGACATTACAGATTGGCGATCGCGACCACCGTGGTTACTACTGGGATGGCGGTTACTGGCGTGACCGTGACTGGTGGTATCGAAATTATGAATGGCGAGACAATCGCTGGCACCCACACGGATCGCCGCGTCATAATTGGTATAATGATCATCGAAATGATCACCGTGGAGATCATCGACACGATCACGGCGGCGATCATCGTCCAGGTCCGGACAGTCACCATCGGTAAATATAAATGCCGGATGACCTCCGGCATTTGAGACTGATGACAAACGCCAAATTGCCTGATGCGCTACGCTTATCAGGCCTACGTGATCTCTACAATATATTGAATCTACATGTTTTGTAGACCGGATAAGGCGTTTACGCCGCATCCGACATTTACCACACACTTAACGCAGTTCGTAGCGTTTAAACACCAGTTCGCCATTGCTGGAGCTGGCTTCATCGAAGAAGTAACCTTCACTATTAAAACCAGTCAGTTGCTCTGGTTTGGTCAGGCGATTTTCAATAATAAAACGACTCATCAGGCCACGCGCTTTCTTAGCGTAGAAGCTAATAACCTTAAACTTACCGTTCTTCTCATCGAGGAACACCGGCTTGATAATCTCAGCATTCAGTTTCTTCGGTTTCACTGATTTAAAATACTCATCTGACGCCAGATTAATCACTACCTGATCGCCTTGCGCTTCGAGCGCCTCGTTCAGCTTGTTGGTGATCACATCACCCCAGAATTGGTACAGATCTTTGCCTCGGGCGTTTTCAAGACGGATACCCATCTCCAGACGATATGGCTGCATTAAATCGAGCGGGCGCAATACGCCATACAAACCGGAAAGCATACGCAAATGCTGCTGGGCAAAAGCGAAATCGTCTTCACTGAAGGTTTCGGCCTGTAAACCGGTGTAGACATCGCCTTTGAACGCCAGAATCGCCTGTCGGGCATTTTCTGGCGTGAAATCTGGCTGCCAGTCATGAAAGCGAGCGGCGTTGATACCCGCCAGTTTGTCGCTGATGCGCATCAGCGTGCTAATCTGCGGGGGCGTCAGCTTCCGCGCTTCGTGAATAAGCTGCTGTGAGTGATCTAACAGCTCCGGCAACGTATAGCGCGTGGTAGCCAACGGGCTTTGATAATCAAGCGTTTTCGCAGGTGAAATCAGAATCAGCATATCCAGTCCTTGCAGGAAATTTACAGCGACTGTAGCAAAAAAAGCGGATGAATTGATCGATAGTTGTGATTAGTCCCGCGAAACATCATCCCACGTATCAGGCGCGAGTTGCTGGTCGATATCCGGGTAGCGCAGTGGATCAAACACCGGACGCACACCAAGTTTACGCTGGCGAAGATAATCACTGGCAATGGTATGCACTACCGGAGAGAGCAGCAAAATAGCGGTCAGATTAGTGATAGCCATACACGCCATAATAATATCAGCCAGTTGCCACATCATGGGTAGGCTAAGTAGCGTGCCACCAATCACGGTGGTAAAGATGCAGATACGCAGGCACCAGATCGCTTTGGGGCTGTTCAGGCGTAAAAAGAAAAGGTTATTTTCTGCATAAATGTAATTGGCGACGATGGAGCTGAAGGCAAACAGAATTACCACTATTGTGACAAACTCTGCTCCCCAGGAACCCATTAGTGCTCGCATCGCTTTCTGGAGAAGTTGTATACCCTCCAGCGGCATATAGGTTGTACCGTTTCCGGCCAGTAATATCAGCATGGCGCTCGCCGTGCAGATGACCAGGGTGTCGATGAAAATGCCGATCATCTGGACAATGCCTTGCGCAGCCGGATGCGGCGGCCAGGATGCCGCTGCTGCCGCTGCGTTTGGTGTCGAACCCATTCCCGCCTCATTAGAAAACATACTGCGCTGAAAGCCGTTTGTAACCGCCTGACTCAGGGTGTAGCCTGCCGCGCCGCCTGCCGCTTCCTGCCAGCCAAAGGCGCTTTCAAAAATAGACCAAATGACGTGAGGAAGTTGCTCGATATTCATCGCACAAATGACCAGACTGGCGAGTACCCAGATTAATGCCATCGCGGGGACAAACCATTGCATCAGTCGGGCTACGCCATGAATACCGTGGGTTATCGCCAACAGGGTAAAGACGGCGAGAATGATGCCAGTTACTAATGGTGGAACATCAAACGCAAAATTCATCGCGCGGGCAACGGCGTTTGCCTGAACACCGCTGAAAATCAATCCGTAGGCAATGAACAAAAAGATAGCGAATAGCACGCCCATCCAGCGCATCCCCAATCCACGCGCCATATACCATGCTGGACCACCGCGAAACTGCCCATTAGCGTCACGTTCTTTATAAAGCTGGGCAAGGGAACATTCTGCAAAAGAGGTCGCCATGCCGATAAACGCGGCAATCCACATCCAGAAGATAGCACCGGGTCCACCGGCAGTAATGGCCAACGCAACACCTGCGAGGTTACCGCTGCCGACGCGCGCGGCAAGGCTGGTGCACAGTGACTGAAAAGAGGTTAAGCCACCCGGTTGGGGATGAACGCTATTTTTGAGACTTTTGCCAAACTGGCGAATATAGCGAAACTGAACGAATCCGGTGCGAAAAGTGAACCAGCAACCTGCACCGAAGAGCAGGTAGATCATCACTGATCCCCATAGGACATTGTTAATAAAAGAGAAAAAATCAGGCATTCGTATCCCTCTTGTCGCCGGCACGCGGTTACATTCCTGTGTAAACGTTACCAATTGATTAAGAATTATATACGATGTGCATTGGTAGATAACGCTTGGGTAGCATACTCGAGTTTTTGTTTAAAAATGGCGAGCGATATCAACGCAGTGTCAGAAAACCTAAACAGTCTCGCCTGGCTATAACCCTCTCGTCTGCGGTTGCGCTGTCGTTGCGTCGTGATATCATCAGGGCAGACCGGTTACATCCCCCTAACAAGCTGTTTAAAGAGAAATACTATCATGACGGACAAATTGACCTCCCTTCGTCAGTACACCACTGTAGTGGCCGACACTGGGGACATCGCGGCAATGAAGCTGTATCAACCGCAGGATGCCACAACCAACCCTTCTCTCATTCTTAATGCAGCGCAGATTCCGGAATACCGCAAGTTGATTGATGATGCTGTCGCATGGGCGAAACAGCAGAGCAACGATCGCGCACAGCAAATCGTGGACGCGACTGACAAACTGGCCGTAAACATTGGTCTGGAAATCCTGAAACTGGTTCCTGGCCGTATCTCCACTGAAGTTGATGCGCGTCTTTCTTATGACACTGAAGCGTCAATTGCGAAAGCAAAACGCCTGATCAAACTCTACAACGATGCGGGCATCAGCAACGATCGTATTCTGATCAAACTGGCGTCTACCTGGCAGGGTATCCGTGCTGCTGAACAGCTGGAAAAAGAAGGTATCAACTGTAACCTGACTCTGCTGTTCTCCTTCGCTCAGGCGCGTGCTTGTGCGGAAGCGGGCGTGTTCCTGATCTCTCCGTTCGTTGGTCGTATTCTGGATTGGTACAAAGCCAATACCGATAAGAAAGAGTACGCTCCGGCAGAAGATCCGGGCGTGGTATCTGTATCGGAAATCTACCAGTACTACAAAGAGCACGGTTATGAAACCGTGGTTATGGGCGCAAGCTTCCGTAATATCGGCGAAATTCTGGAACTGGCAGGCTGCGACCGTCTGACCATCGCACCGGCACTGCTGAAAGAGCTGGCTGAGAGCGAAGGGGCTATCGAACGTAAACTGTCTTACACCGGCGAAGTGAAAGCGCGTCCGGCGCGCATCACCGAGTCTGAGTTCCTGTGGCAGCACAACCAGGATCCAATGGCAGTAGATAAACTGGCGGAAGGTATCCGTAAGTTTGCTGTTGACCAGGAAAAACTGGAAAAAATGATCGGCGATCTGCTGTAATCATTCTTAGCGTGACCGGGAAGTCGGTCACGCTACCTCTTCTGAAGCCTGTCTGTCACTCCCTTCGCAGTGTATCATTCTGTTTAACGAGACTGTTTAAACGGAAAAATCTTGATGAATACTTTACGTATCGGCTTAGTTTCCATCTCTGATCGCGCGTCCAGCGGCGTTTATCAGGATAAAGGCATCCCTGCACTGGAAGAATGGCTGACATCAGCACTGACAACGCCATTTGAGCTGGAAACCCGCTTAATCCCTGATGAGCAGGCGATCATTGAACAAACCCTGTGTGAGCTGGTGGATGAAATGAGTTGCCATCTGGTACTCACTACGGGAGGGACTGGGCCGGCGCGCCGTGACGTGACGCCTGATGCAACGCTGGCAGTAGCTGACCGCGAGATGCCGGGCTTTGGTGAACAGATGCGCCAGATTAGCCTGCATTTTGTGCCGACGGCGATCCTTTCGCGTCAGGTTGGCGTGATTCGTAAACAGGCACTGATCCTTAACTTACCCGGTCAGCCGAAGTCTATTAAAGAGACGCTGGAAGGTGTGAAGGACGCTGAGGGTAACGTTGTGGTGCACGGTATTTTTGCCAGCGTACCGTACTGCATTCAGTTGCTGGAAGGGCCATACGTTGAAACGGCACCAGAAGTGGTTGCTGCATTCAGACCGAAGAGTGCAAGACGCGAAGTGAGCGAATAAAAAAATCCCCCCGAACGGGGGGATCTCAAACAATTAGTGGGATTCACCAATCGGCAGAACGGTGCGACCAAACTGCTCGTTCAGCACTTCACCCATCGCCAGATAGATTGCGCTGGCACCGCAAATCAGGCCAATCCAGCCTGCGAAATGGATGATTGCAGCGTTACCGGCAATATTACCGATAGCCAGCAGGGCAAACAGCACGGTCAGGCTGAAGAAAACGAATTGCAGAACGCGTGCGCCTTTCAGCGTGCCGAAGAACATAAACAGCGTAAACACGCCCCACAGACCCAGGTAGACACCAAGGAACTGCGCATTTGGCGCGTCGGTCAGACCCAGTTTCGGCATCAGCAGAATCGCAACCAGCGTCAGCCAGAAAGAACCGTAAGAGGTAAAGGCGGTTAAACCGAAAGTATTGCCTTTTTTGTACTCCAGCAGACCGGCAAAAATTTGCGCGATGCCGCCGTAGAAGATGCCCATAGCAAGAATAATACCGTCCAGGGCGAAATAACCCACGTTGTGCAGGTTAAGCAGAATGGTGGTCATGCCGAAGCCCATCAGGCCCAGCGGTGCCGGATTAGCCAACTTAGTGTTGCCCATAATTCCTCAAAAATCATCATCGAATGAATGGTGAAATAATTTCCCTGAATAACTGTAGTGTTTTCAGGGCGCGGCATAATAATCAGCCAGTGGGGCAGTGTCTATGATCTTTTGAGGGGAAAATGAAAATTTTCCCCTGTGTCAGGTATCAGGGCTGAGTGGCGCTAACCATTCGCCGCAGACAGGCGATTTGCAACACCGCTGGAATTGTCACCCGAAAGGCAGTGCCGCTAACGGCTTTAACCCCATTTAATGCTGCACCCACCGGCCCTCCCAGACCCGCGCCGCGTAGCAGACCATGCCCAAGCACGCTCATCGCAGCATGGGTACGCAAAATGCGGGTAAGTTGGCTGGAAAGCAGATGCGACACGCCTTTGGCCAGTTGTTTGTCTTTCATCAATAACGGCAGCAGCTCTTCCAGTTCGTTAACCTTTGCGTTGACGGCCTGCAAAAACTCTTTTTTATGCGTCTCGTCCATTTTTTTCCAGGTATTGCGCAGAAAATGTTCGAGTAACTGTTGCTCAATTGCAAAGGTAGACATCTCTTTATCGGCTTTAAGTTTCAGCCGTTTGGAGACATCGAGTAAAATAGCGCGATACCGTTTGCCGTGTCCGCGCAGTTTGTTAGCGATGCTATCGCCGCCAAAATGTTGTAATTCCCCAGCAATTAGCTGCCAGTTGCGGCGATGCTGCTCGGGATGCCCTTCCATCGATTTAAACAGTTCGTTGCGCATTAATACGCTGGACAGGCGGGTTTTGCCTTTTTCATTATGAGTGAGTAAGCGGGTAAAGTTTGCCAGCTGTTCTTCGCTGCAATGCTGTAGAAAATCTAAGTCTGAATCATGTAGATAGTTGACGTTCATGTCATTGTGGCTTCTGTATTAAAAGGTTAGTCGTCGCCGATAATTTTCAGCGTGGCCATATCCGATGAGTTCACCGTATGACCGGAAAAGGTGATTTTTGACACGCAGCGTTTGTTGTAGTTATCGCTGTTAATGTTGATCCAGCCGGTGGTTTGCCCTTCTTTGATTTCAGCCGGAATGTTCAGGCTTTGGCTGGCGCTACGGGCTGCTTTGAAATAAACCGACGCGGCGCTTAACTGTAAATCGCCATGATCGGCAGTGAGTTGTATGCGTTTTACAATGCGGCAAACGGGGAGTTTCAACGTCAGATCGTTGGTCTCGTTACGCGGCATGGCAATGACGCCGAGGATTTTATGGTCGTTGGCCTGCGCGGTGCAGCACAGCATCAGGCCGAGCACGAGGCTGGCGGAAATCATAAAAATGGATTTCATTAAGATTCTCTTAGCGGGGAGTAGTCGGGGGAAGAATAGCCATTAGTTTACTGCTGATTAAAAGAAGATTCAGGTACGTAATCTTTTCTTTTTATTACAATTTTCTAGTGAATAACTTGTGTAAAATTCATTATTTACGTGAATGTTATTGTTCCCTTTTTTTTCAGTTCTTCCGGCATATCGTGAAATTTCTGCGCAAAAGCACAAAAAATTTTTGCATCTCCCCCTTGATGACGTGGGTTACGACCCCATTTAGTAGTCAACCGCAGTGAGTGAGTCTGCAAAAAAATGAAATTGGGCAGTTGAAACCAGACGTTTCGCCCCTATTACAGACTCACAACCACATGATGACCGAATATATAGTGGAGACGTTTAGATGGGTAAAATAATTGGTATCGACCTGGGTACTACCAACTCTTGTGTAGCGATTATGGATGGCACCACTCCTCGTGTGCTGGAGAACGCCGAAGGCGATCGCACCACGCCTTCTATCATTGCCTATACCCAGGATGGTGAAACTCTGGTTGGTCAGCCGGCTAAACGTCAGGCAGTGACGAACCCGCAAAACACCCTGTTTGCGATTAAACGCCTGATTGGCCGCCGCTTCCAGGACGAAGAAGTACAGCGTGATGTTTCCATCATGCCATTCAAAATTATTGCTGCTGATAACGGCGACGCATGGGTCGAAGTTAAAGGCCAGAAAATGGCACCGCCGCAGATTTCTGCTGAAGTGCTGAAAAAAATGAAGAAAACTGCAGAAGATTACTTGGGCGAACCGGTAACTGAAGCAGTTATCACTGTACCGGCATACTTTAACGATGCTCAGCGTCAGGCAACTAAAGACGCAGGCCGTATCGCTGGTCTGGAAGTAAAACGTATCATCAACGAACCGACCGCTGCTGCACTGGCTTACGGTCTGGACAAAGGTACTGGCAACCGCACTATCGCGGTTTATGACCTGGGTGGTGGTACTTTCGATATTTCCATTATCGAAATCGACGAAGTTGATGGCGAAAAAACCTTCGAAGTTCTGGCAACCAACGGTGATACCCACCTGGGTGGTGAAGACTTCGACAGCCGTCTGATCAACTACCTGGTTGAAGAATTCAAGAAAGATCAGGGCATTGACCTGCGCAACGATCCGCTGGCAATGCAGCGCCTGAAAGAAGCGGCAGAAAAAGCGAAAATCGAACTGTCTTCCGCTCAGCAGACCGACGTTAACCTGCCGTATATCACCGCAGACGCGACCGGTCCGAAACACATGAACATCAAAGTGACTCGTGCAAAACTGGAAAGCCTGGTCGAAGACCTGGTGAACCGTTCCATTGAGCCGCTGAAAGTTGCTCTGCAGGACGCTGGCCTGTCCGTATCTGATATCGACGATGTTATCCTCGTTGGTGGTCAGACTCGTATGCCAATGGTTCAGAAGAAAGTTGCTGAGTTCTTTGGTAAAGAGCCGCGTAAAGACGTTAACCCGGACGAAGCTGTGGCAATCGGTGCTGCCGTTCAGGGTGGTGTACTGACTGGCGACGTGAAAGACGTACTGCTGCTGGACGTTACCCCGCTGTCTCTGGGTATCGAAACCATGGGTGGTGTGATGACGACGCTGATCGCGAAAAACACCACTATCCCGACCAAGCACAGCCAGGTGTTCTCTACCGCTGAAGACAACCAGTCTGCGGTAACCATCCACGTGCTGCAGGGTGAACGTAAACGTGCGGCTGATAACAAATCTCTGGGTCAGTTCAACCTGGATGGTATCAACCCGGCTCCGCGCGGTATGCCGCAGATCGAAGTTACCTTCGATATCGATGCTGACGGTATCCTGCACGTTTCCGCAAAAGACAAAAACAGCGGTAAAGAGCAGAAGATCACCATCAAGGCTTCTTCTGGTCTGAACGAAGATGAAATCCAGAAAATGGTACGCGACGCGGAAGCTAACGCCGAAGCAGACCGTAAGTTTGAAGAGCTGGTACAGACTCGCAACCAGGGCGACCATCTGCTGCACAGCACCCGTAAGCAGGTTGAAGAAGCTGGCGACAAACTGCCGGCTGACGACAAAACTGCTATCGAGTCTGCGCTGACTGCACTGGAAACTGCTCTGAAAGGTGAAGACAAAGCCGCTATCGAAGCGAAAATGCAGGAACTGGCACAGGTTTCCCAGAAACTGATGGAAATCGCCCAGCAGCAACATGCACAGCAGCAGACTGCCGGTGCTGATGCTTCTGCAAACAACGCGAAAGATGACGATGTTGTCGACGCCGAGTTTGAAGAAGTCAAAGACAAAAAATAATCGCCCTATAAACGGGTAATTATACTGACACGGGCGAAGGGGATTTTCCTCTCCGCCCGTGCATTCATCTAGGGGCAAATCAAAAAAAATGGCTAAGCAAGATTATTACGAGATTTTAGGCGTTTCCAAAACAGCGGAAGAGCGTGAAATCAAAAAGGCCTATAAACGCCTGGCCATGAAATATCACCCGGACCGTAACCAGGGTGACAAAGAGGCCGAGGCGAAATTTAAAGAGATCAAGGAAGCTTATGAAGTTCTGACCGACTCGCAAAAACGCGCGGCATATGATCAGTACGGTCATGCGGCGTTTGAGCAAGGCGGCATGGGCGGCGGCGGTTTTGGCGGCGGCGCAGACTTCAGCGATATTTTTGGTGACGTTTTCGGCGATATTTTTGGCGGCGGACGTGGTCGTCAACGTGCGGCGCGTGGTGCTGATTTACGCTATAACATGGAGCTCACCCTCGAAGAAGCTGTACGTGGCGTGACCAAAGAGATCCGCATTCCGACTCTGGAAGAGTGTGACGTTTGCCACGGTAGCGGTGCAAAACCAGGCACGCAGCCGCAGACCTGTCCGACCTGTCATGGTTCTGGTCAGGTGCAGATGCGCCAGGGCTTCTTCGCTGTACAGCAGACCTGTCCGCACTGTCAGGGGCGCGGTACGCTTATCAAAGATCCGTGCAACAAATGCCATGGTCATGGCCGTGTTGAGCGTAGCAAAACGCTGTCCGTTAAAATCCCGGCAGGGGTGGATACTGGAGACCGCATCCGTCTTGCGGGCGAAGGTGAAGCAGGCGAACATGGCGCACCGGCAGGCGATCTGTACGTTCAGGTTCAGGTTAAACAGCACCCGATTTTCGAGCGTGAAGGCAACAACCTGTATTGCGAAGTACCGATCAACTTCGCAATGGCAGCGTTGGGCGGTGAAATCGAAGTGCCGACCCTTGATGGTCGCGTAAAACTGAAAGTGCCTGGCGAAACCCAGACCGGTAAGTTGTTCCGTATGCGCGGTAAAGGCGTCAAGTCTGTTCGCGGCGGTGCACAGGGCGATTTGCTGTGCCGCGTTGTCGTCGAAACACCGGTAGGTCTGAACGAGAAGCAGAAACAGCTGCTGCAAGAGTTGCAAGAAAGCTTCGGTGGCCCAACCGGCGAGCACAACAGCCCACGCTCGAAGAGTTTCTTTGATGGCGTGAAGAAGTTTTTTGACGACCTGACTCGCTAATTTCCCCAAAGGCCTGCCCGTGGGCAGGCCAGGGTAAAAAATAGGGTGCGTTGAAGATATGCGGGCACTTGTAAAGTGGCGGGGATCGCTCCCCGCCGTTGCTCTTACTCGGATTCGTAAGCCGTGAAAACAGCAACCTCCGTCTGGCCAGTTCGGATGTGAACCTCACAGAGGTCTTTTCTCGTTACCAGCGCCGCCACTACGGCGGTGATACAGATGACGATCAGGGCGACTATCATCGCCTTATGCTGCTTCATTGCTCTCTTCTCCTTGACCTTACGGTCAGTAAGAGGCACTCTACATGGGTCTGCATATAGGGGGCCTCGGGTTGATGGTAAAATATCACTCGGGGCTTTTCTCTATCTGCCATCCAGCTAATGCCTGAGACAGGCAGCCTCAAGCACCCGCCGCTATTATACTGCTCTCTTTAATCCATTCTGTTTTATCGATTCTAATCCTGAAGACGCCTCGCATTTTTATGGCGTAATTTTTAAAGGATTCAATTATTTAACGTTGATTTAGCTTTTTATTGCGATTATTGACGATAAATTGGAGATATTTGAAATATCGCCTTAACAAACAGCTCCGGTTTATTGCAAATTAATTATTACTTATTCCGAATAAACCCCTCAGAAATCTTGACATTAAGCTATGATTATCAGGGCTTGAGGTCATCAGCCACCGCTTTCGGGCGCCAAAAACACTCCCTCTGCTGGTGACGCAATCTTCTTTATAGATCGTTAAAAGCGAATTATTCCTACACTATAATCTGATTTTAACGATGATTCGTGCAGAGTAAAATAGTAAAAACGATCTATTCACCTGAAAGAGAAATAAAAAGTGAAACATCTGCATCGATTCTTTAGCAGTGATGCCTCGGGAGGCATTATTCTCATCATTGCCGCTGTTCTGGCGATGATTATGGCCAACAGCGGTGCAACCAGTGGATGGTATCACGACTTTCTTGAGACGCCGGTTCAGCTGCGGGTAGGTTCTCTTGAAATCAATAAAAACATGCTGTTATGGATAAATGACGCGCTAATGGCGATATTTTTCCTGTTAGTTGGTCTGGAAGTTAAACGCGAGCTGATGCAAGGATCGCTGGCCAGTTTACGCCAGGCTGCGTTTCCGGTTATTGCCGCAATCGGCGGGATGATTGTCCCGGCATTGCTCTATTTGGCCTTTAACTACGCCGATCCTATCACTCGTGAAGGGTGGGCAATCCCGGCGGCGACTGATATTGCCTTTGCCCTCGGTGTCCTGGCGTTATTGGGAAGTCGTGTACCGTTAGCACTGAAGATCTTTTTGATGGCGCTGGCTATTATCGACGATCTTGGAGCCATCATTATCATCGCCTTGTTTTACACTAATGACTTGTCGATGGCCTCTCTTGGCGTTGCAGCTGTAGCAATTGCGGTGCTCGCGGTGCTGAACATTTGTGGTGTTCGCCGCACGGGAGTTTATATTCTGGTCGGCGTGGTGTTGTGGACTGCAGTGTTGAAATCAGGCGTCCACGCAACGCTGGCAGGCGTCATTGTCGGTTTCTTTATTCCATTGAAAGAGAAGCATGGACGTTCTCCGGCGAAGCGCCTGGAGCATGTATTGCATCCGTGGGTGGCTTATCTGATTTTGCCGCTGTTTGCTTTTGCCAATGCCGGCGTTTCTCTGCAAGGCGTGACGCTGGATGGCCTGACCTCCATCCTGCCATTAGGGATCATCGCCGGTTTGCTGATTGGCAAGCCGTTGGGGATTAGTTTGTTCTGCTGGCTGGCGCTGCGTTTGAAACTGGCGCATTTGCCGGAGGGAACCACTTATCAGCAAATTATGGCGGTTGGTATCCTGTGTGGTATCGGTTTTACTATGTCTATCTTTATCGCCAGCCTGGCCTTTGGTAGCGTAGATCCAGAACTGATTAACTGGGCGAAATTGGGCATTCTGGTCGGCTCAATCTCTTCGGCGGTAATTGGATATAGCTGGTTACGCATTCGCTTACGTCCATCAGTTTGACTGGACGATGTTCCGGGGAGCCATAAATGGCTCCCTTTTCATTCTTATCAGGGAGAGAAATGAGCATGTCTCATATCAATTACAACCACTTGTATTACTTCTGGCATGTCTACAAAGAAGGCTCTGTGGTTGGCGCAGCGGAGGCGCTTTATTTAACACCACAAACCATTACCGGACAGATCCGGGCGCTGGAAGAGCGCCTGCAAGGGAAATTATTTAAGCGTAAAGGACGCGGTCTGGAACCCAGTGAACTGGGGGAACTGGTCTATCGTTATGCCGATAAAATGTTCACGCTAAGCCAGGAAATGCTGGATATCGTCAACTATCGCAAAGAGTCCAACTTATTGTTTGATGTTGGTGTGGCAGATGCCCTTTCCAAACGCCTGGTCAGCAGTGTTCTGGATGCCGCAGTCGTAGAAGACGAGCAGATCCATCTACGCTGTTTCGAATCGACGCACGAGATGCTGTTAGAGCAGTTGAGTCAGCATAAGCTGGATATGATCATCTCTGACTGTCCGATCGACTCCACCCAACAAGAAGGGCTGTTTTCCATGAAAATTGGCGAGTGTGGCGTCAGTTTCTGGTGCACTAACCCGCTGCCGGAAAAGCCGTTTCCTGCCTGTCTGGAAGAGCGTCGTTTACTTATTCCGGGGCGTCGCTCAATGTTGGGACGCAAGCTATTAAACTGGTTTAACTCTCAGGGCTTAAACGTGGAAATTCTGGGGGAGTTTGATGATGCGGCGTTGATGAAAGCCTTTGGGGCGACGCATAACGCTATTTTCGTTGCGCCTTCGCTGTATGCCAATGATTTTTATAATGATAATTCGGTTGTGGAGATAGGGCGAGTTGAGAACGTCATGGAAGAATACCATGCGATTTTTGCCGAAAGGATGATTCAACACCCTGCGGTACAGCGTATTTGCAATGCTGATTACTCTGCGCTGTTTACGCCAGCCGCGAAATAACCATTCGTACTTTGCAGGCTGCAGTTTTGGCCTGCTGGAGACATAAAAAAACCCGCTTACGCGGGTTTTTTTACAAAGCTGACAACAAAAGGCGATTAAGCCAGTTTGTTGATCTGCGCAGTCAGGTTAGCCTTATGACGTGCAGCTTTGTTTTTGTGGATCAGACCTTTAGCAGCCTGACGGTCCACGATCGGTTGCATTTCGTTAAATGCTTTCAGTGCAGCAGCTTTGTCGCCAGCTTCGATAGCTGCGTATACTTTCTTGATGAAAGTACGCATCATAGAGCGACGGCTTGCGTTGTGCTTACGAGCCTTTTCAGACTGAATGGCGCGCTTCTTAGCTGATTTGATATTAGCCAAGGTCCAACTCCCAAATGTGTTCTATATGGACAATTCAAAGGCCGAGGAATATGCCCTTTTAGCCTTCTTTTGTCAATGGATTTGTGCAAATAAGCGCCGTTAATATGGCGGCGCTCGTTACGTAGTGATGGCGCAGGATTCTACCAGCTTGCGTGGTGTGAATACAGCTTTTCCGCGATAAAATTGCAGCAGGTCGTTAGTTTCTTACCGTGATTTGCGCCATGGCAATGAAAAGCCACTTCTTTCTGATTTCAGTACTCAATCGCCGGTTAACCTTGACCGCTGTACAAGGTATACTCGGACGATTTTCACTGTTTTGAGCCAGACATGAAGCTGATACGCGGCATACATAATCTCAGCCAGGCCCCGCAAGAAGGGTGTGTGCTGACTATTGGTAATTTCGACGGCGTGCATCGCGGTCATCGCGCGCTGTTACAGGGGTTGCAGGAAGAAGGGCGCAAGCGCAACTTACCTGTGATGGTGATGCTTTTTGAGCCTCAACCGCTGGAACTGTTTGCTACCGATAAAGCCCCAGCACGCCTGACCCGACTGCGGGAAAAACTGCATTACCTCGCAGAGTGCGGCGTGGAGTATGTGCTGTGCGTGCGTTTCGACAGGCGTTTTGCGGCGCTGACGGCGCAAAACTTTATCAGCGATCTACTGGTAAAGCATTTGCGGGTAAAATTTCTGGCTGTTGGTGATGATTTCCGCTTTGGCGCTGGTCGTGAAGGTGATTTCTTGTTATTACAGAAAGCTGGCGCGGAATACGGCTTCGACATCACCAGTACGCAAACTTTTTGCGAAGGCGGCGTGCGTATCAGCAGTACCGCTGTGCGTCAGGCATTGGCAGATGACAACCTTGCTCTGGCGGAAAGTTTATTGGGGCACCCGTTTGCCATCTCCGGGCGCGTTGTCCACGGTGATGAGTTAGGGCGCACCATTGGTTTCCCGACGGCAAATGTACCGCTACGCCGTCAGGTCTCCCCGGTGAAAGGGGTTTATGCGGTGGAAGTGCTGGGCCTCGGTGAAAAGCCGTTACCCGGCGTTGCAAACATCGGCACGCGCCCAACGGTTGCAGGTATCCGCCAGCAGCTGGAAGTGCATTTGTTAGATGTTGCAATGGACCTGTACGGTCGCCATATACAAGTAGTGCTGCGTAAAAAAATACGCAGTGAGCAGCGATTTGCGTCGCTGGACGAACTGAAGGCGCAGATTGCGCGTGATGAATTAACCGCCCGCGAATTTTTTGGGCTAACAAAACCGGCTTAAGCCTGTTATGTAATCAAACCGAAATACGGAACCGAGAATCTGATGAGTGACTATAAATCAACCCTGAATTTGCCGGAAACAGGGTTCCCGATGCGTGGCGATCTCGCCAAGCGCGAACCGGGAATGCTGGCGCGTTGGACTGATGATGATCTGTACGGCATCATTCGTGCGGCTAAAAAAGGCAAAAAAACCTTCATTCTGCATGATGGCCCTCCATATGCGAATGGCAGCATTCATATTGGTCACTCGGTTAACAAGATTCTGAAAGACATAATCATCAAGTCCAAAGGGCTTTCCGGTTATGACTCGCCATATGTGCCTGGCTGGGACTGCCACGGTCTGCCAATCGAGCTGAAAGTAGAGCAAGAATACGGTAAGCCGGGTGAGAAATTCACCGCCGCCGAGTTCCGCTCCAAGTGCCGCGAATACGCTGCGACCCAGGTTGACGGTCAGCGCAAAGACTTTATCCGTCTGGGCGTGCTGGGCGACTGGTCGCACCCGTACCTGACCATGGACTTCAAAACTGAAGCCAATATCATCCGCGCGCTGGGCAAAATCATCGGCAACGGTCACCTGCACAAAGGTGCGAAGCCGGTACACTGGTGCGTTGACTGCCGTTCTGCGCTGGCTGAAGCGGAAGTTGAGTATTACGACAAAACCTCTCCGTCCATCGACGTTGCTTTCCAGGCAGTCGATCAAGATGCGCTGAAAGCGAAATTTGCCGTCAGCAACGTTAACGGCTCAATCTCGCTGGTTATCTGGACTACTACGCCGTGGACTCTGCCTGCAAACCGCGCAATCTCCATTGCACCTGATTTCGACTATGCGCTGGTGCAGATCGACGGTCAGGCCGTGATTCTGGCGAAAGATCTGGTTGAAAGCGTAATGCAGCGTATCGGCGTGACCGATTACACCATTCTCGGCACGGTAAAAGGTGCGGAGCTGGAACTGCTGCGCTTTATCCATCCGTTTATGGGCTTCGACGTTCCGGCAATCCTCGGCGATCACGTTACGCTGGATGCCGGTACGGGGGCTGTTCACACCGCGCCTGGTCACGGCCCGGACGACTATGTGATTGGGCAGAAATATGGCCTGGAAACCGCTAACCCGGTTGGCCCGGACGGCACTTATCTGCCGGGTACTTACCCGACTCTGGATGGTGTGAACGTCTTTAAAGCGAACGATATCGTCGTTGCGCTGCTACAGGAAAAAGGCGCGCTGCTGCACGTTGAGAAAATGCAGCACAGCTATCCGTGCTGCTGGCGTCACAAAACGCCGATCATCTTCCGCGCAACCCCGCAGTGGTTCGTCAGCATGGATCAGAAAGGTCTGCGTGCGCAGTCACTGAAAGAGATCAAAGGCGTGCAGTGGATCCCGGACTGGGGCCAGGCGCGTATCGAGTCGATGGTTGCTAACCGTCCTGACTGGTGTATCTCTCGTCAGCGTACCTGGGGCGTACCGATGTCGCTGTTCGTGCACAAAGACACTGAAGAGCTGCATCCGCGTACCCTCGAACTGATGGAAGAAGTCGCTAAACGCGTTGAAGTTGACGGCATCCAGGCGTGGTGGGATCTCGATGCGAAAGAAATCCTCGGCGACGAAGCTGACCAGTACGTGAAAGTGCCGGATACGCTGGACGTGTGGTTTGACTCCGGATCTACCCACTCTTCCGTTGTTGACGTGCGTCCGGAATTTGCCGGTCACGCAGCGGATATGTATCTGGAAGGTTCAGACCAGCACCGTGGCTGGTTCATGTCTTCCCTGATGATCTCCACCGCGATGAAGGGCAAAGCGCCGTATCGTCAGGTACTGACCCACGGCTTTACCGTGGATGGTCAGGGTCGCAAGATGTCTAAATCCATCGGCAACACCGTTTCGCCGCAGGATGTGATGAACAAACTGGGCGCGGATATTCTGCGTCTGTGGGTGGCATCAACCGACTACACCGGTGAAATGGCCGTTTCTGACGAGATCCTGAAACGTGCTGCTGACAGCTATCGTCGTATCCGTAACACCGCGCGCTTCCTGCTGGCAAACCTCAATGGTTTCGATCCGGCAAAAGATATGGTGAAACCGGAAGAGATGGTGGTACTGGACAGATGGGCCGTGGGTTGTGCGAAAGCGGCTCAGGAAGACATCATCAAGGCGTACGAAGCATACGATTTCCACGAAGTGGTACAACGCCTGATGCGCTTCTGCTCCGTTGAGATGGGCTCTTTCTACCTCGACATCATCAAAGACCGTCAGTACACCGCGAAAGCAGACAGCGTGGCGCGTCGTAGCTGCCAGACTGCGCTGTATCACATCGCAGAAGCGCTGGTTCGCTGGATGGCGCCGATCCTCTCCTTCACCGCTGATGAAGTGTGGGGCTACCTGCCGGGCGAACGTGAAAAATACGTCTTCACCGGTGAGTGGTACGAAGGCCTGTTTGGTCTGGCAGACAGCGAAGCGATGAACGATGCGTTCTGGGACGAGCTGCTGAAAGTGCGTGGCGAAGTGAACAAAGTCATCGAGCAGGCTCGTGCGGATAAGAAAGTCGGCGGTTCTCTGGAAGCGGCAGTGACCCTGTACGCGGAACCCGAACTGGCGGCGAAACTGACCGCGCTGGGCGATGAATTACGATTTGTCCTGTTGACCTCTGGCGCTGCCGTTGCAGACTATAACGACGCACCTGCTGATGCGCAGCAGAGCGAAGTACTCAAAGGGCTGAAAGTCGCGTTGAGTAAAGCCGAAGGTGATAAGTGCCCACGCTGCTGGCACTACACCCAGGATGTCGGCAAGGTGGCGGAACACGCAGAAATCTGCGGCCGCTGTGTCAGCAACGTCGCCGGTGACGGTGAAAAACGTAAGTTTGCCTGATGAGTCAATCGATCTGTTCAACAGGGCTACGCTGGCTGTGGCTGGTAGTGGTCGTGCTGATTATCGATCTGGGCAGCAAATACCTGATCCTCCAGAACTTTGCTCTGGGGGATACGGTTCCGCTGTTCCCGTCGCTTAATCTGCATTATGCGCGTAACTATGGCGCAGCGTTTAGTTTCCTTGCCGATAGCGGCGGCTGGCAGCGTTGGTTCTTTGCCGGTATTGCGATTGGTATTAGTGTGATCCTGACGGTGATGATGTATCGCTCGAAGGCTACGCAAAAGCTAAACAATATCGCTTACGCGCTGATTATTGGCGGCGCACTGGGCAACCTGTTCGACCGTCTGTGGCACGGCTTTGTGGTCGATATGATCGACTTCTACGTCGGCGACTGGCATTTCGCCACCTTCAATCTCGCCGATACTGCAATCTGTGTCGGTGCGGCATTGATTGTGCTGGAAGGTTTTTTGCCTTCGAAAGCGAAAAAACAATAATAAAACCTGCCGGATGCAGCCTACCGATTGCTGCGAAATCGTAGGCCGCATCCGGCAAAAATCCTCAAATACAAGAGCAAACCTGCATGTCTGAATCTGTACAGAGCAATAGCGCCGTCCTGGTGCACTTCACGCTAAAACTCGACGATGGCACCACCGCCGAGTCTACCCGCAACAACGGTAAACCGGCGCTGTTCCGCCTGGGTGATGCTTCTCTTTCCGAAGGGCTGGAGCAACATCTGCTGGGGCTGAAAGTGGGCGATAAAACCACCTTCTCGCTGGAGCCAGATGCGGCGTTTGGCGTGCCGTCACCGGATCTGATTCAGTACTTCTCCCGCCGCGAGTTTATGGATGCAGGCGAGCCAGAAATTGGCGCAATTATGCTTTTTACCGCAATGGATGGCAGTGAGATGCCTGGTGTGATCCGCGAAATTAACGGCGACTCCATTACCGTTGATTTCAACCATCCGCTGGCCGGGCAGACCGTTCATTTTGATATTGAAGTGCTGGAAATCGATCCGGCACTGGAGGCGTAACATGCAGATCCTGTTGGCCAACCCGCGTGGTTTTTGTGCCGGGGTAGACCGCGCTATCAGCATTGTTGAAAACGCGCTGGCCATTTACGGCGCACCGATATATGTCCGTCACGAAGTGGTACATAACCGCTATGTGGTCGATAGCTTGCGTGAGCGTGGGGCTATCTTTATTGAGCAGATTAGCGAAGTACCGGACGGCGCGATCCTGATTTTCTCCGCACACGGTGTTTCTCAGGCGGTACGTAACGAAGCAAAAAGCCGCGATTTGACGGTGTTTGATGCCACCTGTCCGTTGGTGACCAAAGTGCATATGGAAGTCGCCCGCGCCAGCCGTCGTGGCGAAGAATCTATTCTCATCGGTCACGCCGGGCACCCGGAAGTGGAAGGGACAATGGGTCAGTACAGCAACCCGGAAGGGGGAATGTATCTGGTCGAATCGCCAGACGATGTGTGGAAACTGACGGTCAAAAACGAAGAGAAGCTCTCTTTTATGACCCAGACTACACTGTCGGTAGATGACACTTCTGATGTTATCGACGCGCTGCGTAAACGCTTCCCGAAAATTGTCGGGCCGCGCAAAGATGATATCTGCTACGCCACTACCAACCGTCAGGAAGCGGTACGCGCCCTGGCAGAGCAGGCGGAAGTTGTGTTGGTGGTCGGTTCGAAAAACTCCTCTAACTCCAACCGTCTGGCGGAACTGGCACAGCGTATGGGCAAACGCGCGTTTTTAATTGACGATGCGGCAGATATCCAGGAAGAGTGGGTAAAAGAAGCGAAATGCGTCGGTGTGACCGCTGGCGCATCAGCTCCGGATATTCTGGTACAGAACGTAGTCGCACGTTTACAGCAGCTGGGCGGTGGCGAAGCCATACCGCTGGAAGGCCGTGAAGAAAACATTGTTTTCGAAGTACCGAAAGAGCTGCGTGTCGATATTCGTGAAGTTGATTAAGTCATTAGCAGCCTAAGTTATGCGAAAATGCCGGTCTCGTTACCGGCATTTTTTATGGAGAAAACATGCGCTTGCCGATTTTTTTGGATACCGATCCAGGTATCGACGATGCCGCAGCGATTGCTGCCGCGATCTTTGCCCCACAACTCGATCTCCAACTGATGACGACTGTCGGAGGCAATGTCTCGGTGCATAAAACTACCCGAAATGCGCTGCAATTGCTGCATTTCTGGAATGCGGATATCCCACTCGCCCAGGGGGCGGCAACACCGCTAGTTCGCGCACCGCGTGATGCGTCTTATGTTCATGGCGAATCCGGCATGGAAGGTTATGACTTCGTTGAGCACAATCGGAAACCACTGGAGAAACCGGCGTTTCTGGCGATTCGTGATGCGCTAATGTGCGCGCCAGAACCGATTACGTTGGTGGCGATCGGCCCGTTGACGAATATCGCGCTATTGCTTTCACAGTGCCCGGAATGCAAACCACATATTCGTCGTCTGGTGATCATGGGCGGTTCTGCCGGTCGTGGCAATTTCACGCCAAATGCCGAGTTTAATATTGCTATTGATCCCGAAGCGGCAGCCCAGGTCTTCCAGAGCGGGCTGGAGATTGTGATGTGTGGCCTGGACGTTACCAATCAGGCGATGCTAACTCCCGAATACCTCACCACACTGCCGGAATTGAATCGCACCGGAAAAATGCTTCATGCACTGTTTAGCCACTACCGCAGCGGCAGTATGCAAAGTGGCTTGCGAATGCACGATCTCTGTGCCATCGCGTGGCTGGTGCGCCCGGACTTGTTCACTCTCAAGCCGTGTTTTGTGGCGGTAGAAACGCAGGGTGAATTTACTGCGGGTACGACAGTCGTCGATATTGACGGTCGGCTGGATAAACCGGCAAATGTTCAGGTTGCGCTGGATCTGGATGTGAAAGGTTTCCAGCAGTGGGTGGCGGAGGTGCTGGCGCTGGCGCCGTAACCTGTCACATGTTATCGGCATGTAGTCATTCACTGACTCATGCCTTTCACTGATATCCCTCCCTGTTTATCATTAATTTCTAATTATCAGCGTTTTTGGCTGGCGGCGTAGCGATGCGCTGGTTACTCTGAAAACGGTCTATACAAATTAACAAAAGAGAATAGCTATGCATGATGCAAACATCCGCGTTGCCATCGCGGGAGCCGGGGGGCGAATGGGCCGCCAGTTGATTCAGGCGGCGTTGGCATTAGAGGGCGTGCAGCTTGGCGCGGCGCTGGAACGCGAAGGATCTTCTTTACTGGGCAGCGATGCTGGCGAACTGGCCGGTGCCGGGAAAACCGGCGTTATCGTACAAAGCAGCCTTGATGCTGTAAAAGATGATTTTGATGTATTTATCGATTTTACTCGTCCGGAAGGCACGCTGAATCATCTGGCCTTTTGTCGCCAACACGGCAAAGGAATGGTGATCGGCACTACGGGTTTTGACGAAGCAGGCAAACAGGCGATTCGTAATGCCGCCGAAGATATTGCGATTGTCTTTGCCGCCAACTTTAGCGTCGGTGTCAACGTCATGCTTAAGTTGCTGGAGAAAGCGACTCAGGTAATGGGTGACTACACTGATATCGAAATTATCGAGGCACATCATCGACATAAAGTCGATGCGCCGTCAGGCACCGCGCTGGCGATGGGGGAAGCGATTGCCCATGCGTTGGATAAAGATCTGAAAGATTGTGCCGTTTACAGCCGCGAAGGGCATACCGGTGAACGCGTTCCCGGAACGATAGGTTTTGCCACCGTCCGCGCCGGAGACATTGTGGGCGAGCATACTGCGATGTTTGCCGATATTGGTGAGCGTCTGGAGATTACCCATAAGGCTTCCAGCCGTATGACTTTTGCCAACGGTGCGGTAAGATCGGCTTTGTGGCTTAATAGCAAGAAAAGTGGTCTTTTTGATATGCGAGATGTGCTTAATCTCAACAGTTTATAGTTATAAAATACTGTCGATGACGAAAAAATAACTTATTTAATCTTATGATTTTACAGGTCTTTATTTTTAAGGCCTGTTATTTTTGTTGTTTGGTGATGGTTTTTTACTAATGAGTGAGAAAGTAAGTGTTTTGTGGCTGATGATTGTTGTTTTAATGTAAATTTTGACCATCTGGTCTACTTTTCTTCTCCGGTTTTTGCATTTACATATTCTTCTCGCTGCGCAAGCGTTTTCCAGACCTTGTTAGATGGTGTTTTTGTCGGTTAGTGCCCGTAAAACAGGCATGAGGCATAAAATTATATAATAAATCCCGCTGTTGAGTTGACTTTTAGCTCTCATATCTCCAGAATGCCGCCGTTTGCCAGAAATTCGTCGGTAAGCAGATTTGCATTGATTCATCGCATCATTGTGAATTAATATGCAAATAAAGTGAGTGAATATTCTCTGGAGGGTGTTTTGATTAAGTCAGCGCTATTGGTTCTGGAAGACGGAACCCAGTTTCACGGTCGGGCCATAGGGGCAACAGGTTCGGCGGTTGGGGAAGTCGTTTTCAATACTTCAATGACCGGTTATCAAGAAATCCTCACTGATCCTTCCTATTCTCGTCAAATCGTTACTCTTACTTATCCCCATATTGGCAATGTCGGCACTAATGACGCCGATGAAGAATCTTCTCAGGTACATGCTCAAGGTCTGGTGATTCGTGACCTGCCGCTGATTGCCAGCAACTTCCGTAATACCGAAGACCTCTCTTCTTACCTGAAGCGCCATAACATCGTAGCGATTGCCGATATCGATACCCGTAAGCTGACGCGTTTACTGCGCGAGAAAGGCGCACAGAACGGCTGCATCATCGCGGGCGACAACCCGGATGCGGCGCTGGCGTTAGAAAAAGCCCGCGCGTTCCCAGGCCTCAATGGTATGGATCTGGCAAAAGAAGTGACTACCGCAGAAGCCTATAGCTGGACACAAGGGAGCTGGACGCTGATCGGCGGCCTGCCAGAAGCGAAAAAAGAAGACGAGCTGCCGTTCCACGTCGTGGCTTACGATTTTGGTGCCAAGCGCAACATCCTGCGGATGCTGGTGGACAGAGGCTGCCGCCTGACCATCGTTCCGGCGCAAACTTCTGCGGAAGATGTGCTGAAAATGAATCCAGACGGCATCTTCCTCTCCAACGGTCCTGGCGACCCGGCCCCGTGCGATTACGCCATTACCGCCATCCAGAAATTCCTCGAAACAGATATTCCGGTATTCGGCATCTGCCTCGGTCATCAGCTGCTGGCGCTGGCGAGCGGAGCGAAGACCATCAAAATGAAATTTGGTCACCACGGCGGCAACCATCCGGTTAAAGATGTGGAGAAAAACGTGGTGATGATCACCGCCCAGAACCACGGTTTTGCGGTGGATGAAGCAACATTACCTGCAAACCTGCGTGTCACGCATAAATCCCTGTTCGACGGTACGTTACAAGGGATTCATCGCACCGATAAACCGGCGTTCAGCTTCCAGGGACACCCTGAAGCCAGTCCTGGGCCGCACGACGCAGCGCCGTTGTTCGACCACTTTATCGAGTTAATTGAGCAGTACCGTAAAACCGCTAAGTAATCAGGAGTAAAAGAGCCATGCCAAAACGTACAGATATAAAAAGTATCCTGATTCTGGGTGCGGGCCCGATTGTTATCGGTCAGGCGTGTGAGTTTGATTACTCTGGCGCGCAAGCATGTAAAGCCCTGCGTGAAGAGGGTTATCGCGTCATTCTGGTGAACTCCAACCCGGCGACCATCATGACCGACCCGGAAATGGCTGATGCGACCTACATCGAGCCGATTCACTGGGAAGTGGTACGCAAGATTATTGAAAAAGAGCGCCCGGACGCGGTGCTGCCAACGATGGGCGGTCAGACGGCGCTGAACTGCGCGCTGGAGCTTGAGCGTCAGGGCGTGCTGGAAGAGTTCGGTGTGACCATGATTGGTGCTACCGCCGACGCGATTGATAAAGCAGAAGACCGCCGCCGTTTCGACGTGGCGATGAAGAAAATCGGCCTCGAAACCGCGCGTTCTGGTATCGCACATACTATGGAAGAGGCGCTGGCGGTTGCCGCTGAAGTTGGCTTCCCGTGCATCATTCGACCTAGCTTTACTATGGGCGGCAGCGGTGGCGGTATCGCCTATAACCGCGAAGAGTTTGAAGAGATTTGCGCCCGTGGTCTGGATCTCTCCCCGACCAAAGAGCTGCTGATTGATGAGTCGCTGATCGGCTGGAAAGAGTACGAGATGGAAGTGGTGCGTGATAAAAACGACAACTGCATCATCGTCTGCTCTATCGAAAACTTCGATGCGATGGGCATCCACACCGGTGACTCCATTACCGTGGCGCCAGCCCAGACGCTGACCGACAAAGAATATCAAATCATGCGTAACGCCTCGATGGCGGTACTGCGTGAAATTGGCGTTGAAACTGGCGGTTCCAACGTTCAGTTTGCGGTTAACCCGAAAAACGGTCGCCTGATTGTTATCGAAATGAACCCGCGTGTGTCGCGTTCTTCGGCGCTGGCATCGAAAGCCACCGGCTTCCCGATTGCCAAAGTGGCGGCGAAGCTGGCGGTGGGTTACACCCTCGACGAACTGATGAACGACATCACCGGCGGGCGTACACCGGCCTCCTTCGAACCGTCCATCGACTACGTGGTCACCAAAATTCCTCGCTTTAACTTCGAGAAATTCGCTGGCGCTAACGACCGTCTGACCACTCAGATGAAATCGGTTGGCGAAGTGATGGCGATTGGTCGCACGCAGCAGGAGTCTTTGCAAAAAGCCCTGCGCGGCCTGGAAGTGGGCGCGACTGGCTTCGACCCGAAAGTGAGCCTCGACGACCCGGAAGCCCTGACCAAAATCCGTCGCGAACTGAAAGATGCAGGCGCTGAGCGTATCTGGTACATCGCCGATGCTTTCCGCGCGGGTCTGTCTGTAGACGGCGTTTTCAACCTGACCAACATTGACCGCTGGTTCCTGGTGCAAATCGAAGAGCTGGTGCGTCTGGAAGAGAAAGTGGCGGAAGTGGGCATCACTGGCCTGAACGCTGACTTCCTGCGCCAGTTGAAACGCAAAGGCTTTGCCGATGCGCGTCTGGCAAAACTGGCGGGTGTGCGCGAAGCGGAAATCCGTAAGCTGCGCGACCAGTATGACCTGCATCCGGTCTACAAACGTGTGGATACCTGTGCGGCAGAGTTCGCCACCGACACCGCTTACATGTACTCCACTTATGAAGAAGAGTGCGAAGCGAATCCGTCTACTGACCGTGAAAAAATCATGGTGCTCGGCGGCGGCCCGAACCGTATCGGCCAGGGTATCGAATTCGACTACTGCTGCGTACACGCCTCGCTGGCGCTGCGCGAAGACGGTTACGAAACCATTATGGTTAACTGTAACCCGGAAACCGTCTCCACCGACTACGACACTTCCGACCGCCTCTACTTCGAGCCGGTAACCCTGGAAGATGTGCTGGAAATCGTGCGTATTGAGAAGCCGAAAGGCGTTATCGTTCAGTATGGCGGTCAGACCCCGCTGAAACTGGCGCGCGCACTGGAAGCCGCTGGCGTGCCGGTTATCGGCACCAGCCCGGATGCCATCGACCGCGCGGAAGACCGTGAACGCTTCCAGCACGCGGTTGACCGTCTGAAACTGAAACAACCGGCTAACGCCACCGTTACGGCTATTGAAATGGCGGTTGAGAAGGCGAAAGAGATTGGCTACCCGCTGGTGGTGCGCCCATCTTACGTTCTCGGCGGTCGGGCGATGGAAATCGTCTACGATGAAGCCGACCTGCGCCGTTACTTCCAGACGGCGGTGAGTGTCTCTAACGATGCGCCGGTGCTGCTGGATCACTTCCTCGACGACGCGGTAGAAGTGGATGTTGACGCCATCTGCGACGGCGAAATGGTGCTGATTGGCGGCATCATGGAGCACATCGAGCAGGCGGGCGTGCACTCCGGCGACTCCGCATGTTCGCTGCCGGCGTACACCTTAAGTCAGGAAATTCAGGATGTAATGCGCCAGCAGGTGCAGAAACTGGCCTTCGAATTGCAGGTGCGCGGTCTGATGAACGTGCAGTTTGCAGTGAAAAACAACGAAGTTTACCTGATTGAAGTTAACCCGCGTGCGGCGCGTACCGTTCCGTTCGTCTCCAAAGCCACCGGTGTTCCGCTGGCGAAAGTGGCGGCGCGCGTCATGGCAGGGAAATCGCTGGCTGAGCAGGGCGTAACCAAAGAGGTTATTCCGCCGTACTACTCGGTAAAAGAAGTGGTGTTGCCGTTCAACAAATTCCCCGGCGTTGACCCGCTGTTAGGGCCAGAAATGCGCTCTACCGGGGAAGTGATGGGCGTTGGTCGTACCTTCGCTGAAGCGTTTGCTAAAGCGCAACTGGGCAGTAACTCCACCATGAAGAAACAGGGCCGTGCGCTGCTCTCCGTGCGTGAAGGCGACAAAGAACGCGTGGTTGATCTGGCGGCAAAACTGCTGAAACAGGGCTTCGAGCTGGATGCGACCCACGGCACGGCGATTGTGCTGGGTGAAGCGGGTATTAATCCGCGTCTGGTGAACAAGGTGCATGAAGGTCGTCCGCACATTCAGGATCGTATCAAGAATGGCGAATATACCTACATCATCAACACCACGTCAGGTCGCCGCGCGATTGAAGACTCCCGCGTGATTCGTCGCAGCGCGCTGCAATATAAAGTGCATTACGACACCACCCTGAACGGCGGTTTTGCTACTGCGATGGCACTGAATGCCGATGCGACCGAAAAAGTTATTTCGGTACAGGAAATGCACGCGCAGATCAAATAATAGCGTGTCATGGCAGATATTTTTTATCCGCCAATTTGATCGAATAACTAATACGGTTCTCTGATGAGAACCGTTTTTTTTTACCAGTAAGGACAATCTTTCCTGGAAACTCTATTTTTGATGATGTAAGCAGGATTTAGCTCACACTTATTGACAGGGAAGTTGCATACTATCGATATATCCACAATTTTAATATGGCCTTGTTTGATTGCTTCAAAACGAGTCATAGCCAGACTTTTAATTTGTGAAACTGGAGTTCGTATGTGTGAAGGATATGTTGAAAAACCACTCTATTTGTTAATCGCCGAATGGATGATGGCTGAAAATCGTTGGGTGATAGCAAGAGAGATCTCTATTCATTTCGATATTGAACACAGCAAGGCGATTAATACCCTGACTTATATTCTGTCGGAAGTCGCAGAAATAAGCTGCGAAGTTAAGATGATCCCTAATAAGCTGGAAGGGCGGGGATGTCAGTGTCAGCGACTGGTTAAAGTGATCGATATCGATGAGCAAATTTACGCGCGCCTGCGTAATAACAGTCGGGAAAAATTAGTCGGCGTAAGAAAGACGCCACGTATTCCTGCCGTTCCGCTCACGGAACTTAACCGAGAGCAGAAGTGGCAGATGATGTTGTCGAAGAGTATGCGTCGTTAATTTAATTTCGTTGATACCGCGCGGCCTGGTTGCCGGATGCGATGCTGGCGCATCTTATCCGGCCTACGGTTGCTCTCCAGCCAGGTCGGATAAGGCGTTTACGCCGCATCCGACGATGTTACCGTTTTGGCGTCACATCCGTCGTCCCCTGCAAACGGGGACGATTTTCCTCCATTTGCCTCAACGGTTGCGTTTCATGTAACGCTGCATGGCAACGCCCGACAAGATCCTGATACTCTTTAGTGTTCAATTGCTTCCAGTGCAACTCGTCATCGCTGACGCTGCGCACCGCACGGGCTGGCGTGCCCATCAACAACTGGCGTTTCTCGCCGCAAAAACCTGCTTTGACAAAGCTCATGGCGGCAACAATGCTCTCATCGCCAATGACCGCACCATCCATGATCACGCTGTTCATCCCGACCAATGCATCACGACCGATCACACAGCCATGCAGGATAGCGCCATGACCGATATGACCGTTTTCCCCGACAATGGTGTCAGTATCGCTGTAGCCGTGCATGATGCAGCCATCCTGAATATTGGCTCCCGCTTGCACAATCAGTCGTCCGTAATCACCGCGCAGCGAGGCGAGGGGGCCGATGTAGACACCGGCTCCCACAATCACATCGCCAATCAGTACTGCACTGGGATGGACAAACGCCGTCGGGTGAACCACCGGAATTAATCCCTCAAAGGCGTAATAGCTCACGGTTGTTAACGCCCTTTCCACACCGGATCGCGCTTCTCGGCAAACGCCAGCGGCCCTTCAATGGCATCTTCCGAATGCAGAACTGATGGATAGTGTTTCAACACGCCGCTGCGAATATAGCGATATGCCTCTTCTACTGGCATTTCGCTGGTGGTGCGGTAGATCTCTTTCAGCGCCGCAATCGCCAGCGGGGCGCTGTCAACCAGTTGCTGCGCCAGTTCGCGGGCGTTATCCATCAGTTCCGCCTGGCTAACCACGCGGTTGACTACCCCCCAACGCTGCGCCTCTTCTGCGCCCATTCTTCTGCCAGTCATTACCATTTCATTGACGATGGCAGGCGGCAGGATCTTCGGCAGACGCAGCACGCCGCCGCTGTCCGGGACAATACCCAGTTTGGCTTCCGGCAGGGCGAAGCTGGCGTTATCGGCACAAACAATAAAATCTGCCGCCAGCGCCAGTTCAAAGCCGCCGCCAAAGGCGTAGCCGTTCACGGCTGCGATAACCGGTTTATCGAGATTGAAAATTTCGGTTAACCCAGCAAATCCGCCTGGCCCGAAATCAGCATCCGGCGCTTCGCCTTCTGCTGCCGCTTTTAAATCCCAGCCAGCAGAGAAGAATTTCTCTCCGGCTCCGGTAATAATAGCGACGCGCAATTGCGGATCGTCACGGAAATTAAGAAATACTTCGCCCATCTCAAAGCTGGTTTTTGCATCAATAGCATTTGCTTTTGGACGATCAAGGGTAATTTCCAGAATTGATCCATTGCGGGTCAGATGTAATGATTCACTCATTCCTTTTCTCCATTTTTATTTTTTTCAGGGACGACAACATCCCTGCAAAGAATGCATTTATTTTTAGAACGTGATTATTAGCTGGCAGGATAATTCCCTGCCATTATGTTTATTTCAGATTCTTTCTGATTATTTTCCCCGAGCAATTACGTGGCAGATCTTTTCTGATCTCCAGATAAGATGGCACTTTAAATTTCGCCATATTTTGTTCGCAGAAGCGGAAAAATTCCTCTTCGCTCAATGTTTCACCTTCATTCAGTACCACGAACGCTTTAATGGCTTCATCGCGAATAGAATCTTTAATACCAACAACCACGATATCCTGAATTTTCGGATGGGCGGAGATAATATTTTCCAGCTCCACGCAGGAGACATTTTCTCCGCCGCGTTTGATCATGTTGCAGCGACGATCGACGAAATAAAAAAAGCCCTCTTCGTCGCGGTATCCGGTATCGCCAGTATGCAGCCAGCCATCGGCTTCCAGCACTTTCGCAGTGGCTTGCGGGTTGAGAAAGTACTCTTTGAAGATGGTTTTCCCTGGTTCGCCTTTAATGCAAATTTCGCCGATCTCACCTGCCGGGAGCGGACGATTGTGATCGTCGCGGATTTCCGCTTCGTAGCAAAACCCCGCCCGACCAATCGACGGCCAGCGACGCTTATCGCCGGGGCGATCGCCGATAATGCCGACGATGGTTTCCGTCATCCCATAAGACGTCAGCAAGCGAACGCCGAAGCGTTCACAAAAAGCGTCTTTTTCCTGCTCCGACAGGTTGAGATAAAACATCACTTCCCGCAGGCAGTGTTGTCGATCGTTCGCAGAAGGCGGCTGCACCATCAAGGTACGGATCATCATCGGAATACATTCGGTGACGGTGGCACGATACTTCTGTACCTGTCCCCAGAAGGCGCGGGCGCTGTATTTCTCGACCAGCACAAAGGTGGCTCCGGCAGAAAACGCCGCCATCGCCGCAGTACACTGGCAGTCGATATGAAACGCAGGCATCACCGTCAGGTAGACGTCATCGTCACGCAGGGCGCACTGCCAGGCGGAGTAATATCCGGCGAAGCGCAGATTGTAATGGGTAATCACCACCCCTTTCGGTCGGGAAGTGGTGCCGGAGGTAAAGAGAATTTCCGCCGTATCGTCGGTCGATAGCGGCGGCGCATAGCACAAGGTGGCAGGTTGTTGATCTTTCAGTTGAGTAAACGAACTGACGCCATCATCAGCGGGAAGCGCCACATCGGTCAGGCAAATGTGCCGTAGCTGCGTGGCATCTTCCTGCTGAATCTGTTGATACATGGGATAGAATTGCGCACTGGTCACCAGCAGGCACGCCTGGCTATTTTGCAGGATCCACGCACTCTCTTCGCGTAGCAGGCGGGCGTTAATCGGCACCATAATCGCGCCAATTTTTGCCAGCCCGAACCAGCAAAAGATAAATTCCGGGCAGTTGTCCAGATGCAGCGCGACCTTGTCGCCTTTGCGGATCCCCAGCGTATAAAACAGGTTTGCCGTGCGGTTAATCTCCTGATTTAACTGAAGATAACTGTACCGGTTAACGACTCCGCCGCTGGACTCACAAATCAGCGCCGTTTTATGGCCGTAAACGTCCGCCAGATCGTCCCACATTTGACGTAGATGTTGTCCGCCAATGATATCCATTGCACCTCTATCCATTTTGTTCGTTTGTTATTGGCGGGCGCTAGTCAGTCAAGCCAACTGGCGCCACGCGTTTAATCCTCAACTTTGGCCAGACCTTTGCTGACCAACTCCTGAATGTCGTTTTCGCTGTAGCCGATATTTTTCAAAATGGCTGCCGTGTCCATGCCGTGCGATGGCATTCCGCGCCAGATTTGACCGGGATTATTTTTGAATTTCGGCATCACGTTCGGCCCTTTGCAGGTGCGGCCATCCATCGTTTGCCACTGAGTGATCGATTCACGGGCGACGTACTGTGGATTGCTTTCCAGTTCCGGTACGGTCAGTACTTTGGCACAGGCGATATTCAGTTCGGCAAAGCGTTCTTTAACTTCTGCGATGGTATGTGCTGCCAGCCAGGCATCGAGTTTCTCTTCTACCAGTGGTCCGTAAGGGCATTCGATACGGTGGATAAGCTGAGTGCCTTCCGGGATTTCCGGCGTACCGAGTAGATGTGCGAGGCCAATATCTTTAAAGCACTCTTCAATTTGGGTAATGCCCACCAGTTCCATCACGATGTAGCCGTCGGCGCATTTATACAGACCGCAACCGGCGTAGTAGGGATCTTTACCTTTGGTCATGCGCGGGCACATTTCGCCGCCGTTGAAGTAATCCATCATGAAGTACTGACCCATGCGCAGCATCACTTCATACATGGCGATGTCGATACTTTCGCCTTTACCGGTTTCACGCACTTTGTGCAGTGCCGCCAGCGCCGCCGTGGTGGCGGTCAGGCCGGAGAAGTAATCGGCGGTATACGGGAAAGCAGGCATTGGCTGGTCAACATCACCGTTCTGAATCAGGTAACCACTGAAGGCCTGGGCGATGGTGTTATAGGCCGGAAGGTTGGTGTACTCCTCGGTGCCGTACTGCCCAAAACCGGACAAGTGAGCGATAACCAGTTTCGGGTTGTGCTGCCACAGGACTTCATCGGTAATGCCACGGCGGGCAAAGGCCGGGCCTTTACTGGCTTCGATGAAGATATCGGTGGTTTCCATTAATTTCAGAAACGCTTCGCGGCCTTCATCTTTGAAAATATTTAACGACAGCGCGTGCAAATTACGGCGGGAGAGCTGCGGGTAGTTCGGTTGAACGCGAATGGTGTCGGCCCAGGCGACGTTCTCGATCCAGATAACTTCCGCGCCCCATTCTGCGAACATTTGTCCGGCAAACGGTCCGGCGATTTCGATACCGGAGAAGACAACGCGCAATCCGGCCAGCGGTCCGAATTTCGGCATGGGTAGATGATCCATTATTTGCTCCTGAAAAATTTATGTAGCGCATGACTGCCGGATGCGGCGTAAACGCTTTATCCGGCCTACATTCGTGCTCCCGTAGGTCTGATAAGACGCGTCAGCGTCGCATCAGGCAGCGCACGGACTTAGCGGTATTGCTTCAGCACCGCACGACCCAGCGTCAGGATCTGCATTTCGTCAGATCCCCCGGAGACGCGGTCTACACGCAGGTCACGCCAGAAGCGGCTGATGCGGTGGTTGCCCGCAATCCCGACACCGCCCAGCACCTGCATTGCGCTATCCACAACTTCAAATGCCGCATTGGCGCAGAAGTATTTGCACATCGCTGCATCGCCAGAGGTGATGGTGCCGTTGTCTGCTTTCCACGCTGCTTCATACAGCATGTTTTTCATGGAGTTTAATTTGATCGCCATGTGGGCGAATTTTTCCTGAATCAACTGGAAACGACCAATAGCCTCGCCAAACTGCACGCGCTGGTTGGCGTAGCGCGCCGCATCTTCAAAGGCGCACATCGCAGTACCGTAGTTGGTGAGGGCTACCAGGAAACGTTCATGGTCGAACTCTTCTTTGACGCGGTTAAAGCCGTTACCTTCCCGACCGAACATGTCTTTCTCGTCCAGTTCCACATCGTCAAAGGTGATTTCACAGCAGCTATCCATACGCAGACCGAGCTTCTCAAGTTTGGTCACTTTGATGCCCGGTTTGCTCATATCAACAAACCATTCGGTGTAGACAGGTTTGTCCGGAGAAGCCCCGTCGCGCGCCATCACCACGATGTACGGGGTGTAGGCGCTGCTGGTAATAAAACACTTACTACCATTAAGATAAATCTTACCATTTCTACGGGTATAAGTCGTTTTCAGGCTACCCACGTCGGAGCCAGCGCCCGGTTCAGTAATCGCCGAGTTCCACATCTGCTTACCCGTGCCACGGAACGCCATAATCTTGTCGATCTGCTCTTGTGTGCCTTCGCGCAGGAAGGTGTTAAACCCGCCCGGCAACTGGTACAGCACGTAGGTTGGCGCCCCCAGACGCCCCAGTTCCATCCACACAGCGGCAAGCGTGACGAATCCCGCGTCCAGACCACCGTGCTCTTCCGGGATTAGCAGGCTGTCGATACCCATATCCGCCAGTGCTTTGACAAAACGTTCCGGGTAGACGCTGTCACGGTCACACTCGGCAAAATAGGCCTCCCAGTTTTCGCTGGCCATCAGTTCACGTATACCGGCGACAAACAGTTCCTGCTCATCATTTAAATTAAAATCCATCTTTCAACCTCTTGATATTTTGGGGGTTAATTAATCTTTCCAGTTCTGTTTCGCGTCTTTAATAAAGGAGAGCGTCACCATAATGTTGACGAAGAACAGCGGGCATCCTCCGGCGATAATGGCGGTTTGAATCGGTTTCAGGCCGCCGAGCGCCAACAGAACGATGCCGATAATGCCAACCAGGATTGACCAGCCGATACGTACCAGCAGTGGCGGTTCTTCGCCGTCGCGTACTTCGCGGCAGGTGGACATCGCCAGGGTATAAGAGCAGGCGTTAACCAGCGTAACGGTGGCAATAAAGCAGAGAATGAAGAAGCCCCACATGGTGGCGGTGCTGAGCGGCAGAGCGGCCCAGGTTTCGATGATGGCGCGCGCCACACCGTACTGTTCGATCAGGTTCGGAATGTTGATGATGTTTTTATCCATCAACAGCAGAGTGTTACTGCCGAGTACGGTCCACAGGATCCAGGTGGACGCTGTTAGTCCCAGCACCATGCCGAAGCACAGTTCACGCACGGTACGACCACGGGAGATACGGGCGAGGAAGATACTCATCTGGATGGCGTAAATCACCCACCATGCCCAGTAGAACACGGTCCAGCCCTGCGGAAAGCCGCCTTTGGCGATAGGATCGGTATAGAACAACATGCGCGGCAGATACATCAGCAACATCCCCACCGAATCGGTGAAGTAGTTCATGATGAAGCTGGCACCGCTGACAATGAATACCCAACCCAGCATCAGGAAGCTCAGGTAACTACGCACGTCACTGGCGATACGTACCCCTTTTTGCAGACCGCAGGCGACGCAAATGGCGTTGAGGATAATCCAGCAGGTAATGATGATAGCGTCCAGTTGCAGGGTATGCGGAATGCCAAACAACCATTGCATACACTCGGTCACCAGCGGCGTGGCAAGGCCCAGACTGGTGCCCATCGCGAAGATCAAGGCGACGAGATAGAAGTTGTCGACGATAGTGCCGAACAACCCTTTGGCGTGTTTTTCACCTACCAGCGGCACCAGGGTGGAGCTGGGGCGAATCACTTCCATTTTGCGGACAAAGAAGAAGTAAGCGAAGGCGACTGAAAGGAAGCTGTAAGTGGCCCACGGCAGAGGTCCCCAGTGGAACAAGCTGTAAGCCAGCCCCAACTCTTTCGCTCCTGTCGAGTTCGGTTCTAAGCCAAACGGCGGGGTGGAGATGTAGTAGTAGATCTCAATAGAGCCCCAGAACAGTACGGCAGCAGACGTACAGGAGGCGAACATCATAAAGATCCAACTGGCGGTGCTAAATTCCGGTGGTTCGTTACCTAAACGCTTTTTGGCATACGGGCCAAACACCAGCCAGAACCAGCCGAAAAGCATCACCACCATATACCATTCAAATGCCCATCCCCATACATTGGTGACGTAACTGAATACGGCATTAATAACGACATTCGCCGCATCCAGATCTCTGACTGTAAGCCAGCAAAGTATGCCAACGATTATTAACGGCGGAAAGAATACCTTCGGTTCTATTCCCGTTTTTCTCTTTTCATCTTTCATGAGTTAATTCCACTGTGAAAACGAATATTTATTTTGCGTTCCCGTTTGTTTTATTTTTGTTAACATTTAATATAATTATTATTAACCTCGTGAACGCGTTGATGGCTAACTCATAATGGGTATTCAGTTAGCCGTATTCTGTGATGGTAGTCACGTTTTTCTATCGGGTGAAAGCAAGGTGTTTTGATGTAAATATTCCTTGTTAATCAATTTATTATGCTTGATTGTGAGTAAAAAAATAGCATCTGACTTTCAATATTGGTGATCCATAAAACAATATTGAAAATTTCTTTTTTCTACGCCGTGTTTTCAATATTGGTGAGGAACTTAACAATATTGAAAGTTGGATTTATCTGCGTGTGACATTTTCAATATTGGTGATTAAAGTTTTATTTCCAAATTAAAGGGCGTGATATCTGTAATTAACACCACCGATATGAACGACGTTTCCTTCATGATTTCTGGAGATGCAATGAAGATTATTACTTGCTATAAGTGCGTGCCTGATGAACAGGATATTGCGATCAATAATGCTGATGGTTCATTAGACTTCAGTAAAGCCGATGCCAAAATAAGCCAATACGATCTGAACGCTATTGAAGCGGCTTGCCAGTTAAAACAGCAGGCGGCAGAGGCGCAGGTGACGGCCTTAAGTGTGGGCGGTAAAGCCCTGACCAACGCCAAAGGGCGTAAAGATGTGTTGTCGCGCGGCCCGGATGAACTGATTGTAGTGATTGATGATCAGTTCGAGCAGGCACTGCCGCAACAAACTGCAACCGCACTGGCTGCGGCTGCCCAGAAAGCAGGCTTTGATCTGATCCTCTGCGGCGATGGTTCTTCTGACCTTTATGCCCAGCAGGTTGGGTTGCTGGTGGGCGAAATCCTCAATATTCCGGCCGTTAACGGCGTCAGCAAAATCCTCTCCCTGACGGCAGATACCCTCACCGTTGAGCGCGAACTGGAAGATGAAACAGAAACGTTAAGCATTCCGCTGCCTGCGGTTGTTGCTGTTTCCACTGATATCAACGCCCCACAAATTCCTTCGATGAAAGCCATTCTCGGCGCGGCGAAAAAGCCGGTTCAGGTGTGGTCGGCGGCGGATATCGGTTTTAACGCAGAGGCAGCCTGGTCTGAACAACAGGTTGCCGCGCCGAAACAGCGCGAGCGTCAACGCATCGTGATTGAAGGCGACGGCGAAGAACAGATCGCCGCATTTGCTGAAAATCTTCGCAAAGTCATTTAATTACAGGGGATGCTATGAACACGTTTTCTCAAGTCTGGGTATTCAGCGATACCCCTTCTCGTCTGCCGGAACTGATGAACGGTGCGCAGACTTTAGCTAATCAAATCAATACCTTTGTCCTGAGTGATGCCGACGGCGCACAGGCAATCCAGCTTGGCGCTAATCATGTCTGGAAATTAAGCGGCAAACCGGACGATCGGATGATCGAAGATTACGCCAGTGTCATGGCTGACACTATTCGCCAGCACGGCGCAGACGGCCTGGTGCTGCTGCCAAACACCCGTCGCGGCAAATTACTGGCGGCGAAACTGGGTTACCGCCTTAAAGCGGCGGTGTCTAACGATGCCAGCGCCGTCAGTGTGCAGGACGGTAAAGCGGCAGTGAAACACATGGTTTACGGCGGTCTGGCGATTGGCGAAGAACGTATTGCCTCGCCGTATGCGGTACTGACCATCAGCAGCGGCACGTTCGATGCGGCTCAGCCGGACGCGTCACGCACTGGCGAAACGCACTCCGTGGAGTGGCAGGCTCCGGCTGTGGCGATTACCCGCACGGCAACCCAGGCGCGCCAGAGCAACAGCGTCGATCTCGACAAAGCCCGCCTGGTGGTCAGCGTCGGTCGCGGTATTGGCAGCAAAGATAACATTGCGCTGGCAGAACAGCTTTGCAAGGCGATAGGTGCGGAGTTGGCCTGTTCTCGTCCGGTGGCAGAAAACGAAAAATGGATGGAGCACGAACGCTATGTCGGTATCTCCAACCTGATGCTGAAACCTGAACTGTACCTGGCTGTGGGGATCTCCGGGCAGATCCAGCACATGGTTGGCGCTAACGCGTCGCAAACCATTTTCGCCATCAATAAAGATAAAAATGCGCCGATCTTCCAGTACGCGGATTACGGCATTGTTGGCGACGCCGTGAAGATCCTTCCGGCGCTGACCGCAGCTTTAGCGCGTTGATCCACTCTGGCAGGGCTGCATTTCGGCTCTGCCGCTGACAGGGAGTTCTTATGTCCGAAGATATCTTTGACGCCATCATCGTCGGTGCAGGGCTTGCCGGTTCGGTTGCCGCACTGGTGCTCGCCCGCGAAGGGGCGCAAGTGTTAGTTATCGAGCGTGGCAATTCCGCAGGTGCCAAGAACGTCACCGGCGGGCGTCTCTATGCCCACAGTCTGGAACACATTATTCCAGGTTTCGCCGAATCCGCCCCCGTAGAACGCCTGATCACCCATGAAAAACTCGCGTTTATGACGGAAAAGTCAGCGATGACCATGGACTACTGCAATGGCGACGAAACCTCGCCATCCCAGCGTTCTTACTCCGTTTTGCGCAGTAAATTTGATGCCTGGCTGATGGAGCAGGCTGAAGAAGCGGGCGCGCAGTTAATTACCGGGATCCGCGTCGATAACCTCGTACAGCGCGATGGCAAAGTTGTCGGCGTAGAAGCCGATGGCGATGTGATTGAAGCAAAAACGGTGATCCTTGCTGACGGGGTGAACTCCATCCTTGCCGAAAAGCTGGGGATGGCAAAACGCGTTAAACCGACGGATGTGGCGGTTGGCGTGAAGGAACTGATCGAGTTACCGAAGTCGGTTATCGAAGACCGTTTTCAGTTGCAGGGTAATCAGGGCGCGGCTTGCCTGTTTGCGGGTTCCCCCACCGATGGCCTGATGGGCGGTGGCTTCCTTTATACCAATGAAAATACCCTGTCGCTGGGGCTGGTTTGTGGTTTGCATCATCTGCATGACGCAAAAAAATCGGTGCCGCAAATGCTGGAAGATTTCAAACAGCATCCGGCAGTTGCACCGCTGATCGCGGGCGGCAAGCTGGTGGAATATTCTGCTCACGTCGTGCCGGAAGCGGGCATCAACATGTTGCCGGAACTGGTCGGTGACGGCGTGCTGATTGCCGGTGATGCCGCCGGAATGTGTATGAACCTCGGTTTTACCATTCGCGGGATGGATCTGGCGATTGCCGCTGGGGAAGCAGCAGCAAAAACCGTGCTTTCAGCGATGAAAAGCGACGATTTCAGTAAGCAAAAACTGGCGGAATATCGTCAACATCTGGAGAGTGGTCCGCTGCGCGATATGCGCATGTACCAAAAACTACCAGCGTTCCTTGATAACCCACGCATGTTTAGCGGCTACCCGGAACTGGCGGTGGGTGTGGCGCGTGACCTGTTCACCATTGACGGCAGCGCGCCGGAACTGATGCGCAAGAAAATCCTCCGCCACGGCAAGAAAGTGGGCTTCATCAATCTAATCAAGGATGGCATGAAAGGAGTGACCGTTTTATGACTTCTCCCGTCAATGTGGACGTCAAACTGGGCGTCAATAAATTCAATGTCGATGAAGAGCATCCGCACATTGTTGTGAAGGCCGATGCTGATAAACAGGCGCTGGAGCTGCTGGTGAAAGCGTGCCCCGCAGGTCTGTACAAGAAGCAGGATGACGGCAGTGTGCGCTTCGATTACGCCGGATGTCTGGAGTGCGGCACCTGTCGCATTCTGGGGCTGGGGTCGGCGCTGGAACAGTGGGAATACCCGCGCGGCACCTTTGGTGTGGAGTTCCGTTACGGCTGATGTTGGTTTGATACGTAACGCCGTACTGACTCTCATTGCAAAAAAACAGGAATAACCCATGCAACCGTCCAGAAACTTTGACGATCTCAAATTCTCCTCTATTCACCGCCGCATTTTGCTGTGGGGAAGCGGTGGTCCGTTTCTGGATGGTTACGTACTGGTAATGATTGGCGTGGCGTTGGAGCAACTGACTCCGGCACTGAAACTGGACGCCGACTGGATTGGCTTGCTGGGCGCGGGAACGCTCGCCGGGCTGTTTGTCGGTACATCGCTGTTTGGCTATATCTCCGATAAAGTCGGACGGCGCAAAATGTTCCTCATTGATATCATCGCCATCGGCGTGATATCGGTGGCGACGATGTTTGTCTCATCCCCCGTAGAACTGCTGGTGATGCGGGTACTCATCGGCATTGTCATTGGCGCGGATTATCCCATCGCCACCTCAATGATCACCGAGTTCTCCAGCACCCGTCAGCGGGCGTTTTCCATCAGCTTTATTGCCGCCATGTGGTATGTCGGCGCGACATGTGCCGATCTGGTCGGCTACTGGCTTTATGATGTGGAAGGTGGTTGGCGCTGGATGTTGGGTAGCGCGGCGATCCCCTGTTTGTTGATTTTGATTGGTCGATTCGAACTGCCTGAATCTCCCCGCTGGCTGCTGCGCAAAGGGCGAGTAAAAGAGTGCGAAGAGATGATGATCAAACTGTTTGGCGAACCGGTGGCTTTCGATGAAGAGCAGCCACAGCAAACCCGTTTTCGCGATCTGTTTAACCGTCGCCATTTTCCGTTTGTTCTGTTTGTTGCCGCCATCTGGACTTGCCAGGTGATCCCAATGTTTGCCATTTACACCTTTGGTCCGCAAATCGTTGGTCTTCTGGGGCTGGGCGTCGGCAAAAATGCGGCGCTGGGAAATGTGGTGATTAGCCTGTTCTTTATGCTCGGCTGTATTCCGCCGATGCTGTGGCTAAACACTGCCGGACGGCGTCCATTGTTGATTGGCAGCTTTGCCATGATGACGCTGGCGCTGGCGGTTTTGGGGTTGATCCCGGATATGGGGATTTGGCTGGTGGTGATGGCGTTCGCGGTGTATGCCTTTTTCTCTGGCGGGCCGGGTAATTTGCAGTGGCTTTATCCTAATGAACTCTTCCCGACGGATATCCGCGCTTCTGCCGTGGGGGTGATTATGTCCTTAAGCCGGATTGGCACCATTGTTTCAACCTGGGCGCTGCCTATCTTTATCAATAATTACGGCATCAGTAGCACCATGCTGATGGGGGCGGGTATCTCGCTGTTTGGCTTGTTGATTTCCGTAGCATTTGCCCCGGAAACCCGTGGGATGTCACTGGCGCAGACCAGCAATATGACGATCCGCAGGCAGCGAATGGGGTAATTTGTTCAGATTTCTCTCTTTTCTGAATCAATATTATTGACTATAAGCCGCGTGAATATGTGACTACACTTTGTGGAAAACAAAGGCGTCACCGCGCAGGCTAACTATGATTCTCATAATTTATGCGCATCCTTATCCGCATCATTCCCATGCGAATAAACGGATGCTTGAACAGGCAAGGACGCTGGAAGGCGTCGAAATTCGCTCTCTTTATCAACTCTATCCTGACTTCAATATCGATATTGCCGCCGAGCAAGAGGCGCTGTCTCGCGCCGATCTGATCGTCTGGCAGCACCCGATGCAGTGGTACAGCATTCCACCGCTCCTTAAACTTTGGATCGATAAAGTCCTCTCGCACGGCTGGGCTTACGGTCACGGCGGTACGGCGCTGCATGGCAAACATTTGCTGTGGGCGGTGACGACCGGCGGCGGGGAAAGCCATTTTGAGATTGGCGCGCATCCGGGCTTTGATGTGCTGTCGCAGCCGCTACAGGCGACGGCGATCTACTGTGGGCTGAACTGGCTGCCGCCGTTTGCCATGCACTGCACCTTTATTTGTGACGACGAAACCCTCGAAGGGCAGGCGCGTCACTATAAGCAACGTCTGCTGGAATGGCAGGAGGCACATCATGGATAGTCATACGCTGATCTACCTCGGTTCGGCGGCGCTGATTGTACCCATTGCAGTACGCCTCGGTCTGGGATCGGTACTTGGCTACCTGATCGCAGGCTGCATTATTGGCCCGTGGGGGCTGCGGCTGGTGACCGATGCCGAATCTATCCTGCACTTTGCTGAAATCGGCGTGGTGCTGATGCTGTTTATCATTGGCCTCGAACTCGACCCACAAAGGCTGTGGAAGCTGCGTGCGGCGGTGTTCGGTGGTGGCGCATTGCAGATGGTGATTTGTGGCGGCCTGCTGGGGCTATTCTGCATGTTACTTGGGCTGCGCTGGCAGGTAGCGGAACTGATCGGCATGACGCTGGCGCTCTCCTCTACGGCGATAGCCATGCAGGCGATGAATGAGCGTAACCTAATGGTGACGCAGATGGGACGCAGCGCCTTTGCGGTACTGCTGTTCCAGGATATTGCCGCAATCCCGCTGGTGGCGATGATCCCGCTACTGGCGGCGAGCAGTGCCTCGACGACGATGGGCGCATTTGCTCTCTCGGCATTAAAAGTGGCGGGCGCACTGGTGCTGGTGGTACTGCTGGGGCGCTATGTCACGCGTCCGGCGCTGCGTTTTGTTGCCCGCTCTGGCTTGCGGGAAGTGTTTAGTGCCGTGGCGTTATTCCTCGTGTTTGGCTTTGGTTTGTTGCTGGAAGAGGTTGGCTTGTCGATGGCGATGGGCGCGTTTCTGGCGGGCGTACTGCTGGCAAGCTCGGAATACCGTCATGCGCTGGAAAGCGATATCGAACCCTTCAAAGGTTTGCTGCTGGGGCTGTTTTTCATTGGCGTTGGCATGTCGATAGACTTTGGCACGCTGCTTGAAAATCCATTACGCATTGTCATTTTGCTGCTTGGTTTCCTCATCATCAAAATCGCCATGTTGTGGCTGATTGCCCGACCATTACAGGTGCCGAATAAACAGCGTCGCTGGTTTGCGGTGCTGTTAGGGCAGGGCAGTGAGTTTGCCTTTGTGGTGTTTGGTGCGGCGCAGATGGCAAATGTGCTGGAGCCGGAGTGGGCGAAATCGCTGACCCTGGCGGTGGCGCTGTCGATGGCGGCAACGCCGATTCTGCTGGTGATCCTCAATCGCCTTGAGCAATCTTCTACTGAAGAAGCGCGTGAAGCCGATGAGATTGACGAAGAACAGCCACGGGTTATTGTTGCCGGATTTGGACGTTTTGGGCAGATCACCGGACGTTTGTTGCTCTCCAGTGGGGTGAAAATGGTGGTGCTCGATCACGATCCTGACCATATCGAAACGTTGCGCAAATTCGGCATGAAAGTGTTTTACGGCGATGCCACGCGGATGGATTTACTGGAATCTGCCGGAGCGGCGAAAGCAGAAGTGCTGATTAACGCCATCGACGATCCGCAAACCAATCTGCAACTGACGGAGATGGTGAAGGAGCATTTCCCACATTTGCAGATTATTGCCCGTGCCCGCGATGTTGATCACTATATCCGCCTGCGCCAGGCAGGCGTTGAAAAGCCGGAGCGTGAAACTTTCGAAGGCGCGCTGAAAACCGGGCGGCTGGCGCTGGAAAGTTTAGGTCTTGGGCCATATGAAGCGCGAGAACGCGCGGATGTGTTCCGCCGCTTTAATATTCAGATGGTGGAAGAGATGGCAATGGGCGAAAACGACACCAAAGCCCGCGCGGCAGTCTATAAACGCACCAGCGCGATGTTAAGCGAGATTATTACTGAGGATCGCGAACATCTGTCATTAATTCAACGGCATGGCTGGCAGGGAACCGAAGAAGGCAAACATACCGGCAACATGGCGGATGAGCCAGAAACTAAGCCATCGTAATCAGAAAGTGTGATGTAGCACACGCTTTACAACTAACTGTTTGTTTTTGCGCAACTGTAATGAGGCGAGTCCAGGGGCATAGCGTGGACTCGCCAGCAGAATATAAAATTTTCCTCAACATCATCCTCACGCCAGTCGACGAAGGTTTACGCTTTACGTATAGTGGCGACAATTTTTTTTATCGGGAAATCTCAATGATCAGTCTGATTGCGGCGTTAGCGGTAGATCGCGTTATCGGCATGGAAAACGCCATGCCGTGGAACCTGCCTGCCGATCTCGCCTGGTTTAAACGTAACACCTTAAATAAACCCGTGATTATGGGGCGCCATACCTGGGAATCCATTGGTCGCCCGCTGCCTGGGCGCAAGAATATTATCCTCAGCAGCAAGCCAGGTACGGACGATCGCGTAACGTGGGTGAAATCGGTGGATGAAGCCATCGCGGCGTGTGGTGACGTACCAGAAATCATGGTGATTGGCGGTGGTCGCGTTTATGAGCAGTTCCTGCCCAAAGCGCAAAAACTGTATCTGACGCATATCGACGCAGAAGTGGAAGGCGACACCCATTTCCCGGATTACGAGCCGGATGACTGGGAATCGGTATTCAGCGAATTCCACGACGCCGATGCGCAGAACTCTCACAGCTATTGCTTTGAGATTCTGGAGCGGCGGTAATTCTGTATATTAGAATTCCGGCATCACTGATACGTGCAGATATCCGTGTATACTAGACGTATAAATTGTACAGGAGCACGATATCATGACTGCAAAACGTACCACACAAAGTGTGACCGTCACCGTCGACCGTGAGTTAGTCAATCGCGCTCGTGATGCAGGGTTAAATATGAGCGCCACCCTTACGGTTGCGCTCAATGCTGAACTTAAAAAACATGCAGCAACACGTTGGCGTGAAGAGAACGCAGAAGCTATCGCTGCGTTAAATCAATTGGCTGATGAAACCGGATGTTTCTCTGATGAGTACCGGAGCTTCTAGCGATGCAATTTACGGTATACCGCAGTCGCGGCAGGAACGCCGCGTTTCCCTTTGTTATCGATGTTACCAGCGACATTATTGGTGAGATTAATCGCCGTATCGTTATTCCATTAACACCTATTGAACGATTTAGCCGTATTCGCCCACCAGAACGGCTTAACCCAATCCTTTTACTGGTAGATGGCAAAGAATATGTGCTAATGACGCATGAGACTGCCACTGTTCCAGTTAACGCGCTGGGAACGAAATTTTGCGATGCCAGCGCGCACCGAACGTTGATTAAAGGAGCATTAGATTTTATGCTCGACGGGATTTAAGACGCGACCACCTCTCCTTCGCCCAAATCCTTATGCCGGTTCGACGGCTGGACAAAATACTGTTTATCTTCCCAGCGCAGGCAGGTTAATGTACCACCCCAGCAGCAGCCAGTATCCAGCGCGTAAATACCTTCCGGCGTGCCTTTTCCTTCCAGCGATGCCCAGTGACCAAACACAATGCTGTACTCTTCGCTAACTGGCCCTGGAATGGTAAACCACGGTTTCAGTGGGGCAGGGGCCTCTTCCGGCGATTCTTTGCTGTACATATCCAGTTGACCGTTCGGGAAGCAAAAACGCATACGGGTAAAGGCGTTGGTGATAAAACGCAGTCTTCCCAGCCCCCGCAATTCCGGTGACCAGTTATTTGGCATATCGCCGTACATAGCGTCGAGAAAGAAGGGATAGGAGTCACTCGACAATACTGCTTCTACGTCGTGAGCACACTCTTTGGCTGTCTCTAAGTCCCACTGCGGCGTGATCCCCGCGTGAGCCATCACCAGTTTTTTCTCTTCGTCGATTTGCAGCAGAGGCTGGCGACGCAGCCAGTTAAGCAGCTCGTCGGCGTCCGGCGCTTCCAGCAGCGGTGTCAGGCGATCTTTGGGTTTATTACGGCTGATCCCGGCGAATACCGCCAGCAGATGCAGATCGTGATTACCCAGAACCAGACGCACGCTGTCGCCTAAGGATTTTACATAGCGCAGAACATCAAGCGAACCAGGCCCACGCGCGACCAGATCGCCCGTCAGCCAGAGGGTATCTTTCCCAGGGGTAAATTCCACTTTATGCAGCAATGCGATCAGTTCATCGTAACAACCATGAACGTCGCCAATAAGGTATGTCGCCATATTATTTTAATGAATGAGTATTGGAACGGAGAGTCGGAATACAGGAATGTCGATGCTGAATGGAACGCCATTTTCATCGATCATTTCGTAGTGACCCTGCATGGTGCCCATCGGTGTTTCAATAATCGCACCGCTGGTGTACTGGTACTCTTCGCCAGGGGCGATATGCGGCTGAACGCCCACCACACCTTCGCCCTGGACTTCGGTTTCACGGCCATTGCCGTTGGTGATCAGCCAGTAACGCCCCAACAACTGCACTGGCGCTCGCCCCAGGTTGCGTATGGTTACGGTATAAGAAAAAACGTAACGTTCATTATCAGGTGAAGATTGCGCTTCAATGTAAACACTTTGAACCTGAATACACACTCGGGGCGAATTGATCATCGTTAACTCTCCTGCAAAGACGCGTTCTCCGCCAGATAGTTCGCCATCTGGCAATATTGCGCGACAGAGATATTTTCCGCTCGCATCGCCGGGTCGATGCCCATTCCCGTTAACACCTCGACGCTAAACAGGTTGCCGAGGCTGTTACGAATGGTTTTACGACGCTGGTTAAAGGCTTCGGTGGTGATACGGCTTAACACGCGAACATCTTTAACCGGGTAAGGCATCGTTGCATGAGGAACCAGGCGCACGACGGCGGAATCCACTTTTGGTGGTGGTGTAAAGGCTGATGGCGGTACTTCCAGCACCGGGATCACGTTGCAATAATATTGCGCCATGACGCTTAATCGACCATACGCTTTGCTGTTCGGTCCTGCAACCAGACGATTCACCACCTCTTTTTGCAACATAAAGTGCATGTCGGCAATGGCATCAGTATAGCTAAACAGATGGAACATCAACGGCGTGGAGATGTTATACGGCAGGTTACCGAAAACTCGTAGCGGCTGCCCCATTTTCTCGGACAGCTCACCGAAGTTAAAGGTCATCGCATCCTGCTGATAAATCGTCAGTTTCGGGCCTAAGAACGGATGCGTTTGCAGACGTGCCGCCAGATCGCGGTCAAGTTCGATGACCGTCAGCTGGTCCAGACGTTCGCCGACCGGTTCGGTCAATGCCGCCAGACCGGGGCCGATTTCGACCATCGCCTGACCCTTCTGCGGGTTAATGGCAGAAACAATGCTGTCGATCACGAACTGATCGTTGAGAAAGTTTTGCCCGAAGCGTTTACGGGCTAAGTGGCCCTGGTGGACTCGTTTATTCATTGGGTATTAACAATCATTTTGATGGCGAGATTAAGCGCCGTAATAAAACTGCCGACATCGGCTTTGCCACGTCCCGCCAGTTCCAGCGCGGTGCCGTGGTCAACCGATGTGCGAATAAAGGGCAGGCCCAGCGTAATGTTCACACCGCGCCCGAAGCCCTGGTATTTTAGCACGGGAAGACCCTGATCGTGGTACATCGCCAGCACCGCGTCGGCGTTGTCGAGATATTTAGGCTGAAACAGGGTATCGGCAGGCAAAGGCCCGTTGAGTTTCATCCCCTGCGCCCGTAACTCGTCGAGCACCGGAATGATGGTGTCTATCTCTTCCGTGCCCATATGACCGCCTTCACCTGCGTGCGGATTCAGTCCACAGACCAGAATGCGCGGCTCAGCAATACCAAATTTGGTTTGCAAATCGTGATGCAAAATAGAAATGACTTCATGCAGCAGTGGTGGGGTGATGGCGTCAGCGATATCACGTAGCGGTAAATGCGTCGTTGCCAGCGCCACGCGAAGTTCTTCGGTTGCCAGCATCATCACGACTTTTTTTGCCTGCGAGCGTTCTTCGAAAAACTCGGTATGACCGGTAAACGGAATACCAGCGTCGTTAATGACGCCTTTATGCACGGGGCCGGTAATCAGTGCGGCAAATTCACCGTTCAGACAGCCATCACACGCTCGCGCCAGCGTCTCTACCACGTAATGCCCATTTTCAACCGTTAATTGCCCCGCAGTCACAGGTGATCGTAGCGCGACAGGAAGTAGCGTTAATGTGCCAGCAGTTTGCGGTTGTGCAGGGGAGTCTGGGGAATAAGGGCGGAGAGTAAGCGGCAAACCGAGCATCACTGCCCGGTCGGTAAGGAGAGTAGCATCGGCACAAACAACCAGTTCGACCGGCCACTCACGCTGTGCAAGCTGGACAACTAAGTCCGGGCCAATCCCGGCGGGTTCGCCGGGAGTGATCACAACACGTTGGGTTTTAACCATTAGTTGCTCAGGATTTTAACGTAGGCGCTGGCGCGTTGTTCCTGCATCCAGCTTGCTGCTTCTTCCGAGAACTTACGGTTCATCAGCATACGATAAGCACGATCTTTCTGCGCAGCGTCGGTTTTATCGACATTACGGGTATCCAGCAGTTCGATTAAATGCCAGCCGAATGAAGAGTGAACCGGTGCACTCATTTGACCTTTATTCAGGCGGGTCAACGCGTCACGGAAGGCCGGATCGAAAATATCTGGCGTTGCCCAGCCAAGATCGCCGCCCTGGTTGGCAGAGCCAGGATCCTGAGAGAACTCTTTCGCTGCGGCAGCAAAAGTTGTTTTACCACTCTTGATGTCCGCTGCAATTTGTTCCAGTTTCACGCGGGCCTGTTCGTCAGTCATGATCGGCGACGGTTTCAGCAGAATATGGCGAGCATGAACTTCGGTTACCGAGATATTTTTGCTTTCGCCGCGCAGGTCGTTAACTTTCAGAATATGGAAGCCAACGCCAGAACGAATCGGACCAACAATATCGCCTTTCTTCGCCGTGCTTAACGCCTGGGCGAAAATTCCCGGCAGTTCCTGAATACGGCCCCAGCCCATCTGGCCGCCGTTCAGCGCCTGCTGGTCGGCAGAATGAGCAATCGCCAGCTTACCGAAATCAGCGCCGTTACGCGCCTGATCGACAATGGCGCGCGCCTGGCTTTCCGCTTCGTTCACTTGATCAGAGGTCGGGTTTTCCGGCAGCGGGATCAGGATGTGGCTCAGGTTCAGCTCAGTGCTGGCGTCGTTTTGGTTACCCACCTGCTGCGCCAGGGATTCGACTTCCTGCGGCAGGATGGTGATGCGACGACGCACCTCGTTGTTACGCACTTCAGAGATAATCATCTCTTTGCGGATCTGGTTACGATAGGTGTTGTAGTTCAGACCATCGTAAGCCAGACGGCTGCGCATTTGATCCAGCGTCATGTTGTTCTGTTTCGCGATGTTAGCAATCGCCTGATCCAGCTGCTCATCGGAGATTTTCACTCCCATTTTCTGCCCCATCTGCAGGATGATTTGATCCATGATCAAACGTTCCATGATTTGGTGGCGCAGCGTCGCGTCATCAGGAAGTTGCTGCCTTGCCTGGGCGGCATTCATTTTTACCGACTGCATTAATCCATCAACGTCGCTTTCCAGCACGACGCCGTTATTGACGACGGCTGCGACTTTATCGACTACCTGGGGGGCAGCGAAACTGGTATTCGCGATCATCGCGATACCGAGAAGCAGCGTTTTCCAGTTCTTCATACTTTTTCCATTTCAATTAACCGCACTGCGGATTACGTGGTAAATCAACAAATCACAAAGAGTTTTGATACGGCAGAATGTTCGAACGCAGCATCTCTTGCGTACCGAGACCGTAGTTAGAGCTCAGGCCGCGAAGTTCGATGTTAAAGCCGATTGCGTTGTCATATACCGCATGTTGTTTATCGTTATCCCAACCGTTCAGCTTCCGCTCGTAACCGACGCGAATCGCATAACAGCAGGAGCTGTATTGCACGCCTAACATAGAGTCGGCTTGCTTGTTCGCATTGGTGTCGTAGTAGTAAGCCCCGACAATTGACCAACGATCGGCGATTGGCCAGCTGGCGACTGCACCTACCTGCGAAATACCGTTTTTGTACTGCTCGGCAGTGGAATAGTACTTAGGCAGCGTAGCCTGAATATATTCCGGGCTGGCGTAACGGTAGTTCAGCTGTACCAGACGGTCTTCATCCCGGCGATATTCAATGCTGGAACTACTGGTCGCCACGTTATCCAGGCGAGTGTCGTACTGAATCCCGCCACGCAGTCCCCAACGTTCGGAAATGCGCCAGTAGGTGTCGCCTGCCCACACCAGTGATCCCGTTTTGTCGTCATTCTCCCATGTTATGTTGTCATCGCCAGTGCGAGACTCCGTGAAATAGTAGATTTGACCAACGGAAATATTAAAACGTTCAACGGCTGCGTCATCATATACGCGAGTTGTGACACCGGTCGTCACCTGGTTAGCAGAAGCAATACGGTCAAGACCACCGTAAGTCCGATCCCGGAAGAGGCCAGAGTAGTCAGATTGCAGCAGAGACGAGTCGTAGTTGTAGATGTCGCTCTGATCGCGATACGGCACATACAAATATTGTGCGCGCGGTTCCAGCGTCTGGGTGTAACCCGGTGCCAGCATTTCCATATCGCGCTCGAAGACCATTTTGCCGTCAACTTTAAATTGCGGCATTACACGGTTAACAGAATCTGCCAACTTATTGTTTTGCGGATTGCTGTTATACCAGTCAAGATTGGTCTGTTGATAGTGCGTCGCCATCAGTTTGGCTTCGGTATTCAGACTACCCCAGTTATTCGACAACGGAAGATTGATTGTCGGTTCAAGGTGCAGACGTGTGGCTTCTGGCATATTGCTATTGGTATTTACAAAATGCACAGCCTGACCATAGATGCGGGTATCAAACGGACCGAGATCGTTATGGTAGTAGTTGACGTCTAACTGCGGTTCAGCGGCGTAGCTGTTGCCACTGTTATCGTCAAAGACCTGGAACTGTTTGGTTGAAAGCGTAGCGTCAAAGTTCTGCACCGCATAGCCAACGCTGAATTTTTGCGTTGCGTAACCATCGGTACTGGAACCATATTTATTATCAAAATCGTTGAAATAGGTCGGGTCGCTGACTTTGGTGTAGTCGATGTTAAAGCGCCAAACCTGGTCCATCACTCCGGAGTGTTGCCAGTAGAACAACCAACGGCGTGAATTGCTATCTTCTGGATGTTCATCTTCATAGACTTTATCCGAAGGCAGATAATCCAGTTCCATCAAGCCTGCGCCTGCCTGGGTGAGATAACGGAATTCGTTCTCCCACATGATGTTGCCACGACGATGCATATAATGCGGCGTGATGGTGGCATCCATATTTGGCGCGATGTTCCAGTAATATGGCAGATAGAACTCAAAGTAGTTGGTGGTGGTGTATTTGGCGTTCGGGATCAAGAAACCAGAACGGCGTTTATCACCCACCGGCAACTGCAAATACGGGCTGTAAAAGATCGGAACCGGACCCACCTTAAAGCGGGCGTTCCAGATCTCCGCAACTTGTTCTTCGCGGTCATGAATAATTTCGCTACCTACCACGCTCCAGGTATCAGAACCTGGCAAACAGGAAGTAAAGCTACCGTTATCCAGAATGGTGTAGCGGTTTTCGCCACGTTGTTTCATCAGGTCCGCTTTACCACGACCCTGGCGACCCACCATCTGGTAATCACCTTCCCAGACGTTGGTATCTTTGGTGTTCAGATTCGCCCAGCCTTTCGGCCCTTTGAGGATCACCTGGTTATCGTCGTAATGGACATTACCGAGCGCATCAACAGTACGTATCGGCTCCGGTTGTCCTGGTGCCTCTTTTTGATGGAGCTGCACTTCGTCGGCCTGCAGACGGCTGTTACCCTGCATGATATCTACGCTGCCAGTAAACACGGCGTCATCGGGGTAATTCCCCTTTGCGTGGTCAGCATTAATCGTCACGGGTAAGTCGTTAGTATCGCCCTGTACCAGAGGACGGTCATAGCTTGGCACGCCCAACATACACTGTGAGGCGAGGTCGGCTGCCAGTCCCTGTTGACTGTAAAGGGCGGTGGCAATCATGGTGGCCAGGAGAGTGGGGATACGTTTTTTCATACGTTGATTTTATTGTTCCATCATCGGTAACGTTGCGCGTGACAAACGGTCAGAGACTAACGTACTCGTCATCTCTACGCTAGTGTTAATCCTGTCCGAATAGCGTCAGTGGTGTTAGGCACGGCATTGAATGACAGGTATGATAATGCAAATTATAGGCGATGTCCCACAATTGACCGCAGCCGGAAAACGGTAAAAGCACCTTTATATTGTGGGAGATAGCCCTGATATCCGTGTGTCGATTTGGGGAATATATGCAGTATTGGGGAAAAATCATTGGCGTGGCCGTGGCCTTACTGATGGGCGGCGGCTTTTGGGGCGTTGTATTAGGTCTGTTAATCGGCCATATGTTTGATAAAGCCCGCAGCCGCAAAATGGCGTGGTTCGCCAACCAGCGCGAGCGTCAGGCGCTGTTTTTTGCCACCACTTTTGAAGTGATGGGGCATTTAACCAAATCCAAAGGACGTGTTACTGAGGCTGATATTCATATTGCCACATTGCTCATGGATCGGATGAATTTACACGGTGCTTCCCGTACTGCGGCGCAAAATGCATTCCGGGTGGGAAAATCAGACAATTACCCGCTGCGCGAAAAGATGCGTCAGTTTCGCAGTGTCTGCTTTGGTCGTTTTGACTTAATTCGTATGTTTCTGGAGATCCAGATTCAGGCAGCATTTGCCGATGGTTCACTGCATCCAAACGAACGGGCGGTGTTGTATGTGATTGCTGAAGAGTTGGGGATCTCCCGCGCCCAGTTTGACCAGTTTCTGCGCATGATGCAGGGTGGGGCGCAATTTGGCGGCGGTTATCAGCAGCAGTCTGGCGGTGGTAACTGGCAGCAAGCGCAGCGTGGCCCGACGCTGGAAGATGCCTGTAACGTGCTGGGCGTGAAGCCGACGGATGATGCAACCACCATTAAACGTGCCTACCGTAAGCTGATGAGTGAACACCATCCCGATAAGCTGGTAGCGAAAGGTTTACCGCCAGAGATGATGGAGATGGCGAAGCAAAAAGCGCAGGAAATTCAGCAGGCGTATGAGCTGATAAAGCAGCAGAAAGGATTTAAATAAGTTTTAGGGCGAGTCAGACATTGTAGGCCGGATGCGGCGTGAACGCCTTATCCGGCCTACCGAACTGCACCAGCGTGACTATTAAAAATCCGCAGGCGCCTTAAACGTCATACTATTGCCATATGCCGGATGGGTAATCGTCAACATCTCTGCATGTAGCAGCAAACGCGGTGCCATCGCCCTGGCTTCTGGTGAAGCATAAAAACGATCGCCGAGAATCGGATGACCCAGCGCCAGCATATGCACACGTAGCTGATGCGAACGTCCGGTAACCGGCTTTAACACCACTCTTGCCGTGTTATCCGCCGCATAATCCACCACTTCATATTCCGTCTGCGCAGGCTTACCCGTTTCGTAACAGACTTTCTGTTTCGGGCGGTTTGGCCAGTCGCAAATCAATGGCAGATCTATCAGACCTTCGGCGGGGGATGGATGCCCCCAGACGCGAGCCACATACTGCTTTTTCGGCTCGCGCTCGCGGAACTGGCGTTTTAATTCCCGTTCCGCCGCTTTGGTCAGCGCCACTACAATCACGCCGCTGGTGGCCATATCCAGACGATGCACCGATTCTGCCTGCGGATAATCACGCTGAATGCGCGTCATCACGCTGTCTTTGTGCTCTTCCAGACGCCCCGGCACAGACAACAAACCGCTCGGCTTGTTGACCACCATAATGTGGTCATCCTGATACAGGATAACCAGCCAGGGTTCCTGCGGTGGATTGTAGTTTTCCATCCCCATTTTCGACTCCGTTACTGATGCGTCACAACGATTAAACGCAGGGCATCCAGACGCCAGCCTGCCTGATCCAGGCTTTCCATCACCTGCTGACGGTTGCTCTCAATGGCGGTCAACTCGTCGTCACGAATGTTCGGGTTCACCGCGCGCAGAGCTTCCAGACGCGACAGTTCCGCAGACAGTTTTTCGTCAGCTTCGTTACGCGCCGCATCAATCAGTGCACGAGCAGACTTCTCAATCTGCGCTTCACCCAGTTGCAGGATAGCGTGAACCTCTTGCTGGACGGCGTTAACCAGCTTGCTACCGGTGTGGCGATTCACTGCGTTAAGCTGACGGTTAAAGGTTTCAAACTCTACCTGCGCCGCCAGGTTGTTGCCGTTTTTATCCAACAGCATACGTACCGGCGTCGGCGGCAGGAAGCGGTTAAGCTGCAACTGCTTCGGCGCTTGTGCTTCAACCACGTAAATCAGCTCCACCAACAGCGTACCTACCGGCAACGCTTTGTTTTTCAACAGTGAAATCGTACTGCTACCGGTATCGCCAGAAAGGATCAGATCCAGACCGTTGCGGATCAGCGGATGTTCCCAGGTAATAAACTGCGCATCTTCACGCGCCAGCGCCACTTCACGATCAAAGGTGATGGTGATGCCATCTTCCGACAGACCCGGGAAGTCCGGCACCAGCATGTGATCGGACGGTGTCAGCACGATCATGTTGTCGCCGCGATCGTCCTGATTGATACCAATAATATCGAACAGATTCATGGCGAAGGCGATCAGGTTGGTATCGTCATCCTGCTCTTCAATGCTTTCTGCCAGTGCCTGGGCTTTTTCGCCACCGTTGGAGTGGATCTCCAGCAGGCGGTCACGCCCCTGCTCCAGCTGTGCTTTCAGGGCTTCATACTGCTCGCGGCAGTTTTTGATCAGCTCATCAAAGCCTTCGGTTTGATCGGGTGAAGCCAGGTAGTTAATCAGATCGTTGTACACGCTATCGTAAATAGTGCGTCCGGTCGGGCAGGTGTGCTCGAAGGCATCAAGACCCTCGTGATACCAGCGCACCAGCACTGACTGAGCGGTTTTTTCCAGATAAGGTACGTGGATCTGAATATCGTGCGCCTGACCGATACGATCCAGACGACCAATACGCTGCTCCAGCAGGTCTGGGTTGAACGGCAGATCGAACATTACCATGTGGCTGGCGAACTGGAAGTTACGCCCTTCAGAACCGATTTCCGAGCACAGCAGCACTTGTGCGCCGGTATCTTCTTCAGCGAACCATGCGGCTGCGCGGTCACGTTCGATAATCGACATGCCTTCGTGGAACACCGCTGCGCGAATACCTTCACGCTCGCGCAGCACCTGCTCCAGTTGCAGCGCGGTGGCGGCTTTAGCGCAGATCACCAGCACTTTCTGAGAGCGATGGCTGGTCAGGTAGCCCATCAGCCACTCAACGCGCGGATCGAAGTTCCACCAGGTGGCGTTATCACCTTCAAATTCCTGATAAATACGCTCCGGGTAGAGCATATCGCGGGCGCGGTCTTCCGCACTTTTACGTGCGCCCATGATGCCGGAGACTTTAATAGCCGTCTGATATTGCGTCGGCAGCGGCAGTTTAATAGTGTGTAGCTCGCGTTTCGGGAAGCCTTTCACACCGTTACGGGTGTTACGGAACAGCACGCGGCTGGTGCCGTGGCGATCCATCAGCATCGAAACCAGCTCCTGACGGGCGCTCTGGGCATCTTCGCTGTCGCTGTTTGCTGCTTGCAACAGCGGCTCGATATCCTGCTCGCCGATCATCTCGCCAAGCATGTTCAGTTCGTCATTGCTCAGTTTGTTACCTGCCAGCAGCATGGCAACGGCGTCCGCAACCGGACGATAATTTTTCTGCTCTTCAACGAATTGCGCAAAATCGTGGAAACGGTTCGGGTCCAGCAGACGCAGACGGGCGAAGTGGCTTTCCATCCCCAGCTGTTCCGGGGTTGCGGTCAGCAGCAGAACGCCAGGCACATGCTCTGCCAGTTGTTCAATGGCCTGATATTCACGGCTCGGCGCATCTTCGCTCCACACCAGGTGATGCGCTTCATCGACCACCAGCAGGTCCCACTCGGCTTCACAGAGATGTTCCAGACGCTGTTTGCTACGACGGGCAAAATCCAGCGAGCAAATCACCAGCTGTTCGGTATCGAACGGGTTGTAAGCATCGTGCTGAGCTTCGGCATAACGCTCATCATCAAACAGAGCAAAACGTAGGTTGAAACGGCGCAGCATTTCTACCAGCCACTGATGCTGTAAGGTTTCCGGGACGATAATCAGCACACGTTCAGCAGCGCCAGAGAGCAACTGCTGATGCAGGATCATCCCAGCTTCAATGGTTTTCCCTAAACCCACTTCGTCAGCCAGCAGAACGCGCGGCGCGTGGCGGCGACCAACATCATGAGCGATGTTGAGCTGGTGCGGGATCAGACTGGTACGCTGACCGCGCAGGCCGCTGTACGGCATACGGAACTGTTCGCTGGAATACTTACGTGCGCGATAACGCAGCGCAAAGCGATCCATACGGTCGATCTGCCCGGCAAACAGGCGGTCTTGCGGTTTGCTGAACACCAGTTTGCTATCAAGGAAAACTTCGCGCAGGGGCACGCCGGCTTCTTCAGTATCCAGGCGAGTACCGATATAGGTCAGCAAGCCATTTTCTTCTTTTACTTCTTCGACTTGCATCTGCCAGCCGTCATGGCTGGTAATGGTATCACCAGGGTTGAACATCACGCGGGTCACGGGGGAATCACTGCGTGCGTACAGACGGTTTTCACCAGTAGATGGGAAAAGCAGAGTGACAGTTCGCGCATCCACCGCGACAACGGTTCCAAGTCCCAATTCGCTTTCTGTATCGCTGATCCAGCGTTGACCAAGTGTAAAAGGCATATGTGTTCGGCTCTATATCTTTAATTGCAGGCAATAACTACCCGCTACCGGGCTTATGTGGTAGTGGCGTTATTCAGGTCCAGGAATGGAAAGGGCGCTATGGTACTGGATGGCAAAGGATTCGTCACGCATCAAAATGGTATCTGGCGAACTCTTTTTTTTGCTCAAAATAGCCCAAGTTGCCCGGTCATAAGTGTAGCAAAATTATCCTCAATAAAGGGGAGTATTCCTTCCGCCACCGGTTGAAGCTGGCGAGTCAGATAGTGTTCGTAATCCAGCGGTGAACGTTGATAGTCCAGCGGCTCCGGGCCGTTAGTGGTCCAGACATATTTAATGGTGCCTCGGTTCTGATATTGCAAGGGGCGTCCGCGCTTTTGGTTTTCTTCATCGGCAAGGCGAGCGGCGCGTACATGAGGCGGCACATTACGCTGATATTCGCTCAGTGGGCGGCGTAGCCGTTTGCGGTAAACCAGCCGTGCATCCAGTTCACCTGCCATCAGTTTGTCGATGGTCTCGCGGATATAATCCTGATATGGCTCGTTGCGAAAGATGCGCAAATACAGCTCCTGCTGAAACTGCTGAGCCAGTGGCGTCCAGTCGGTACGCACGGTTTCCAGCCCTTTAAACACCATCCGCTGCTTGTCGCCCTCCTGAATCAGCCCGGCATAACGCTTTTTACTGCCGGTATCGGCTCCGCGAATAGTTGGCATCAGAAAACGGCAGAAATGAGTTTCATACTCCAGTTCCAGCGCACTGGTCAGCCGTTGTTTTTGCAGCGTTTCCGCCCACCAGGCGTTAACGTGCTGCACCAGTGCACGACCGATTTTCGCCGCTTCTTCTTCGCAATGTGCGCCTTTCAACCAGACAAACGTTGAGTCGGTATCGCCATAGATCACGTCATAGCCTTGCGCTTCAATTAACGCTTTGGTTTGTCGCATGATCTGATGACCGCGCATGGTGATCGAGGACGCCAGGCGCGGATCGAAGAATCGGCAGGCGGTCGTACCAAGCACGCCATAAAAGGCATTCATAATGATTTTCAGTGCCTGCGACAGCGGCTTATTGCCCTGACGTTTGGCTTCATCGCGGCCGTGCCAGATGTTAGTTACGATCTCTGGCAGGCAATGTTTTTCCCGCGAGAACCAGGCTTCGAGAAAACCTTCCGTGCTGTGCTCTGGATCAGGCTGCGCCATGCCTTCCACCAGCCCGACGGGATCAATCAGAAAGGTGCGGATGATCGATGGGTACAGGCTTTTGTAGTCCAGCACCAGCACCGAATCATACAGCCCTGGTCGCGAATCCATCACGTAGCCGCCAGGGCTGGCGTGTGGTGGAACTTCGCCGAGATTGGGCGCGACATATCCGGCGCGATGCATTCGCGGGAAATAGAGATGACCAAACGCCGCCACCGAACCACCGTGGCGGTCTACCGGCAGGCCGTTAACCGTCGCCCGTTCGAGCAAAAATGGCATGATTTCAGTTTTATGGAAGATCTGCGTTACCAGTTCGCAATCTTTCAGGTTATAAGTCGCTAGTGCGGGCTTATCTTCGGCGAAACGGCGGTCAATTTCGTCCATCCGATCCCACGGGTTATCGATAGATTTTCCTTCGCCTAACAATTCCTGGGCGACGGTTTCCAGCGAGAATGAAGAGAAATTCCAGAACGCGGATTTCAGCGCCTCGATACCGTCGATAATCAGTCGCCCTTTGGCCTGGGCAAAAAAAACACCGTTTTTAAAACCGTGCTCGCGCCACTCCAGCTCGCTGTTATCGCGCCCCAGACGCAGCGGAATGCGGTAACGCTCGGCATGTTTTTGCAGCATTCGCAGATCAAACTGCACCACGTTCCAGCCGATGATCACATCGGGATCGTGGTTTGCAAACCAGGCGTTAAGTTTTTCCAGTAGCTGTGGGCGACTGGCGACGTACTCCAGTTCGAAATCAAGTGAGGAAGCGTCGCCATTCTCTGGCCCCAGCATATAAACGATGCGCTGCCCACAGCCTTCCAGGCCGATGCAGTACAGCTCACCGTGGCGGGTAGTTTCAATATCTATAGAGACCCACTTGAGCGGCGGGCGGTAGTCGGGATGCGGTTTCAGACGGGCATTAACGATAGCGCCATCACGCAAATCACCCTCGACCCACACCGGAGCGGTAATAAACCGCTCCATCAGATAGCGTTCAGGCGGGCGCACATCGGCCTCGTAAACGGTAACGCCACTTTCACGCAGGCGCTTCTCGTAATTCATCAACTGGCGATGGGCGCGACAGTAAAGGCCATACACCGGCTGGCGGTGAAAATCCTTTAAAGCCAGCGGCGTCAGGCGAAAACCTTGCTCACCACGTAAAATTTGCTGAGCGCGGGGAATGTGATCGGCAGGAATAAACGCCACGGACTCTTGCGGCGCAAGCGTAACCTGCAACGGCCCGTTGTCCGTCGCTAACCAAAAGGAAACTTCGGTTCCTTGCGGGGTATCCCGCCAGTGTCGGGTTAAGATAAAACCTGCCTGCGCCACGCTGAAAATCCAATAAAAAACCAGGCTTGAGTATAGCCTGGTTTTGGTTGACTGGCTGTGGTTTTATACAGTCATTACTGGCCGTAATAGGCTTTTGCGCCATGCTTACGCAGATAGTGCTTATCCAGCAACGTTTGTTGCATATCCGGTAACTGCGGCGCTAACTGGCGGCAGAAAATCCCCATATAAGCGACTTCTTCCAGCACGATGGCGTTGTGCACCGCATCTTCGGCATTTTTACCCCACGCAAATGGACCGTGAGAATGCACCAGTACGCCTGGCATTTGCGCCGCGTCGATCCCCTGTTTTTTGAAAGTTTCAACGATGACGTTACCGGTTTCCCACTCATATTCGCCGTTGATTTCCGCATCGGTCATTTTACGCGTACAGGGAATGGTGCCGTAGAAATAGTCGGCGTGGGTGGTGCCGGTTACCGGAATCGACTGACCTGCCTGCGCCCAGATGGTGGCGTGGCGGGAGTGCGTATGCACAATGCCGCCAATGGACGGGAATGCCTGATAGAGCAACCGGTGAGTTGGCGTGTCGGAGGAGGGCTTTTTCTTGCCTTCAACCACTTCACCGGTTGCGATACTGACCACGACCATATCGTCGGCGGTCATGGTGCTGTAATCGACGCCGGAAGGTTTGATCACAAAGACGCCGCGCTCGCGATCAACGGCGCTGACGTTGCCCCAGGTCAGCGTGACCAGGTTGTGTTTTGGCAGCGCCAGATTGGCTTCTAATACCTGACGTTTGAGATCTTCTAACATGTTAACTCCAGAGAGGTCATTTCCCCTCACCCCGACCCTCTCCCCAAAGGGGCGAGGGGGAAAAGAATGCCGGATGCGCTTTGCTTATCCGGCCTACAAAATCGCAGCGTGTAGGCCTGAGAAGACGCGCCAGCGTCGCATCGGGCGCTGAATGCCCGATGCGGCTAATTAGCGACGAAATCCGTAATACACTTCGTTCCAGCGCAGCGCGTCTTTAAACGCTGGCAGGCGGGTGTCGTTATCAATCACCGTGATTTCAATGTCGTGCATCTCGGCAAACTGGCGCATATCGTTCAGGTTCAGCGCATGGCTGAAAACGGTATGGTGCGCGCCACCAGCAAGGATCCACGCTTCGGAAGCAGTTGGCAGATCCGGCTGTGCTTTCCACAACGCATTCGCTACCGGCAGTTTCGGCAGGGAGTGCGGGGTTTTCACCGTGTCGATGCAGTTAACCAGCAGACGATAACGATCGCCGAGATCAATCAGGCTGGCGACAATGGCCGGACCGGTTTGGGTGTTGAAGATCAGGCGGGCAGGATCGTCTTTACCACCAATACCGAGATGCTGAACGTCGAGGATCGGTTTCTCTTCTACGGCGATCGACGGGCAGACTTCCAGCATGTGGGAGCCGAGCACCATGTCATTACCTTTCTCGAAGTGATAGGTGTAGTCCTCCATAAAGGAAGTGCCGCCCTGCAGACCGGTTGACATCACCTTCATGATGCGAAGCAGGGCGGCAGTTTTCCAGTCGCCTTCGCCCGCAAAGCCGTAGCCCTGCTGCATCAGACGCTGTACGGCCAGACCAGGAAGCTGTTTCAGACCGTGCAAATCTTCAAAGGTGGTGGTGAACGCGTGGAAGCCACCTTGTTCCAGGAAACGCTTCATCCCCAGCTCAATACGTGCCGCTTCCAGCACGTTCTGCCGTTTTTCGCCGTGGATTTGTGTGGCAGGCGTCATGATGTAGCTGCTTTCATACTCATCGACCAGCGCGTTAACATCGCCATCGCTGATGGAGTTCACCACCTGCACCAGATCGCCAACCGCCCAGGTATTCACCGAGAAACCGAACTTGATCTGTGCGGCAACTTTATCGCCGTCAGTGACCGCCACTTCACGCATGTTATCGCCAAAACGGCAGACTTTCAGATGACGCGTATCCTGTTTAGAGACCGCCTGGCGCATCCAGGAGCCGATACGCTCATGCGCTTGTTTATCCTGCCAGTGACCGGTAACGACGGCATGTTGCTGACGCATACGCGCGCCGATGAAGCCGAACTCGCGGCCGCCGTGCGCGGTCTGGTTCAGGTTCATAAAGTCCATATCGATACTGTCCCACGGCAGCGCCGCGTTAAACTGGGTGTGGAATTGCAGCAACGGTTTGTTGAGCATGGTCAGGCCGTTGATCCACATTTTTGCCGGGGAGAAAGTGTGCAGCCACACCACCAGACCGGCGCAACGATCGTCGTAATTGGCGTCGCGGCAAATAGCAGTGATTTCATCCGGCGTGGTACCCAGCGGTTTCAGCACCAGTTTGCAGGGCAGTTTCGCTTCTGTATTCAGCGCATTAACAACGTGCTCGGCATGTTGGGTGACCTGACGCAGGGTTTCCGGGCCATACAGATGCTGGCTACCAATGACAAACCACACTTCATAATTATCAAAAATCGTCATTTTCGTGTCCTTATAGAGTCGGAACGGCCTGGGCAGCCTGTGCCGGGGCGGAAGTTGGAAGATAGTGTTGTTCGGCGCTCATCGCCCATTGCTGATAGCGGCGATAAAGCTGTTCAAAGCGTTGTGCCTGTTCGCTGCGCGGTTGTAGGGTTTTCTCTACCGCACTGGCCATTTTTTGCTGTGCTGATGGGATGTCTGCGTGTACTTTCGCGGCGACGGCAGCGAAAATTGCCGCACCGAGCGCACAGCACTGGTCAGAGGCTACAATTTGCAGCGGGCGATTCAGCACGTCGCAGCAGGCCTGCATAATGACCTGGTTTTTCCGCGCGATGCCGCCCAGCGCCATCACGTTATTGACGGCGATTCCCTGATCGGTGAAGCACTCCATGATTGCGCGTGCGCCAAAGGCGGTGGCGGCAATCAAACCGCCGAACAGCAGCGGAGCGTCGGTAGCGAGGTTCAGATCTGTAATCACCCCTTTCAGGCGTTGGTTCGCGTTCGGTGTGCGACGACCGTTAAACCAGTCGAGCACCACCGGCAGGTGATCCAGAGAAGGATTTTTGGCCCACGCCTCGGTCAGCGCCGGAAGCAGTTGTTTTTGGCTGGCGTTGATTTGCTCTTTCAGTTCCGGATATTGGGCGGCGAGCTGTTCCAGAGGCCAGCCGAGTACGCGACCAAACCAGGCGTAGATATCACCAAATGCCGATTGACCTGCTTCCAGACCGATAAATCCAGGCACCACGCTGCCATCAACCTGGCCGCAAATGCCTTTCACCGCGCGTTCGCCGACGCTGTGTTTGTCGGCAATCAGAATGTCGCAGGTGGAAGTGCCGATAACTTTTACCAGCGTGTTAGGCTGTGCACCCGCGCCGACCGCGCCCATATGGCAGTCAAACGCGCCGCCGGAAATCACTACACTTTCAGGCAAACCGAGACGCTGCGCCCATTCCGGGCATAAGGTGCCCACCGGAATATCGGCAGTCCAGGTGTCAGTGAACAACGGGGAAGGTAAATGACGGTTGAGGATCGGATCCAGCTCATCAAAGAAACTGGCTGGTGGCAGGCCACCCCAGCTTTCATGCCACAGTGATTTATGCCCGGCGCTGCAACGTCCGCGACGAATATCCTGCGGGCGCGTGGTGCCGGAAAGCAGGGCAGGAACCCAGTCGCACAGCTCAATCCACGATGCGGCAGATTGCGCAACGGCGCTGTCCTGACGGGTAACGTGGAGAATTTTCGCCCAGAACCATTCGCTGGAATAAATACCGCCAATATAGCGGGAGTAGTCAACTTTGCCCGGTGTGTGACATAAGCGGGTGATCTCTTCCGCTTCTTCAACCGCTGTGTGGTCTTTCCACAATACGAACATTGCGTTCGGGTTTTCGGCAAACTCCGGGCGCAGCGCCAGCACGTTGCCGTCGGCGTCGATTGGCGCAGGCGTGGAGCCGGTGCTGTCCACGCCAATACCGACCACTTCATCCCGTTGTTCGGCGCTAAGCTCTGCAAGCACGGTTTTCAGCGCCGCTTCCATTGACTCAATGTAGTCACGCGGATGATGACGGAACTGGTTATTCGGGGCATCACAAAATTGCCCTTTCTGCCAACGGGGATACCACTCTACGCTGGTGGCGATCTCTTCACCGGTGGCGCAGTCCACCGCCAAAGCTCGCACAGAATCACTGCCAAAATCGAGGCCAATTGCAATCGCCATCGTTTCACTCCATCCAAAAAAACGGGTATGGAGAAACAGTAGAGAGTTGCGATAAAAACAGTCAGGCAGTATTCGCTAATCTTATGGATAAAAATGCTATTGCATAGCAAAGTGTGACGCCGTGCAAATAATCAATGTGGACTTTTCTGCCGCGATTATAGACACTTTTGTTACGCGTTTTTGTCATGGCTTTCGTCCCTCCTTGTTACAAAATGCTTTTCACAAGCGGGGTTGTCGGTTGGATTAGTGAAGATAGCCCACCAGAGACGCAATGCTGATGATGTTTAATGCAATATGGACAATTGGTTTCTTCTCTGATTGGCGGGAGTATGAAAAGTATGGCTGAAGCGCAAAATGATCCCCTGCTGCCGGGTTACTCGTTTAACGCCCATCTGGTGGCGGGTTTAACGCCGATTGAGGCCAACGGTTATCTCGATTTTTTTATCGACCGACCGCTGGGAATGAAAGGCTATATTCTCAACCTCACCATTCGTGGACAGGGTGTGGTGAAAAATCAGGGACGAGAATTTGTCTGCCGGCCGGGCGATATTTTGCTGTTCCCTCCGGGCGAAATTCATCATTACGGTCGTCATCCGGAGGCTCGTGAATGGTATCACCAGTGGGTTTACTTTCGTCCGCGCGCCTACTGGCACGAATGGCTTAACTGGCCGTCGATATTTGCCAATACCGGTTTCTTTCGCCCGGATGAAGCGCACCAGCCGCATTTCAGCGACTTGTTCGGGCAAATCATTAATGCCGGGCAAGGGGAAGGGCGCTATTCGGAGTTGCTGGCGATAAATCTTCTTGAGCAATTATTACTGCGGCGCATGGAAGCGATAAATGAGTCGCTCCATCCGCCAATGGATAATCGGGTACGCGAGGCTTGTCAGTACATTAGCGATCACCTGGCGGACAGCAATTTTGATATCGCCAGCGTCGCGCAGCATGTTTGCCTGTCGCCGTCGCGTCTGTCGCATTTGTTCCGCCAGCAGTTAGGGATTAGCGTCTTAAGCTGGCGCGAGGATCAACGCATTAGTCAGGCGAAGCTGCTTTTGAGCACCACCCGGATGCCTATCGCCACAGTCGGGCGCAATGTTGGCTTTGATGATCAACTCTATTTCTCGCGGGTATTTAAAAAATGTACCGGGGCGAGTCCGAGTGAGTTCCGTGCCGGTTGTGAAGAAAAAGTGAATGATGTAGCTGTCAGGTTGTCATAACTGGTAACGAATCAGACAATTGATGGCTTGACGGAGTGGCAATGGGTTTGCAGAATCCCTGCTTCGTCCCTTTGACAGGCACATTATGCAAGCATTGCTGGAACACTTTATTACCCAATCCACCGTGTACTCATTGATGGCGGTGTTATTGGTGGCTTTTCTGGAGTCGCTGGCGCTGGTCGGGTTGATTCTACCCGGTACGGTGCTGATGGCGGGGCTGGGGGCGCTGATTGGCAGTGGCGAGTTAAGTTTCTGGCACGCCTGGCTGGCAGGGATCATTGGCTGCCTGATGGGCGACTGGCTCTCCTTCTGGCTGGGCTGGCGTTTTAAAAAGCCGTTGCATCGCTGGTCATTTCTGAAGAAAAACAAAGCACTACTCGATAAAACCGAACATGCGCTGCATCAGCACAGCATGTTCACCATTCTGGTCGGTCGTTTTGTCGGCCCGACGCGTCCGCTGGTGCCAATGGTGGCGGGGATGCTGGATCTGCCGGTGGCGAAATTTATCACGCCAAATATTATCGGCTGTTTGTTGTGGCCGCCGTTTTACTTCCTGCCGGGGATTCTGGCGGGCGCGGCGATTGATATTCCTGCCGGGATGCAGAGCGGTGAGTTTAAGTGGCTGTTGCTGGCGACGGCGGTGTTTTTGTGGGTTGGTGGCTGGCTGTGTTGGCGGTTATGGCGCAGCGGCAAAGCAACTGACCGTTTAAGTCATTATTTGTCGCGTGGTCATTTGTTGTGGCTGACACCGTTGATATCTGCCACTGGCGTGGTGGCGCTGGTGGTGTTAATTCGCCATCCGTTGATGCCGGTGTATATCGATATTTTGCGTAAAGTGGTTGGGGTTTAGGGGATAGTTTGCACCGGCGCTGGTTTGTTCCCCTCACCCTAACCCTCTCCCCAGAGGGGCGAGGGGACTGTACGTGCGCTTTTAACCTTTAATTCCCAACAGAGGCGAAGCACTCGCCTTACCGCTCAACAATTCTTCGGTCTTACCCTGCCAGGCGATACGCCCGTCGGCGACCACCACCGAACGCGTGGCGATCCGCGCCGCATCTTCTACACTGTGCGATACCATCAATAGCGTCATTTTTTGCTGCTGGCAGCTCGTGCTCACCAGCGTCAGCATCTCCTGACGCAGCGCCGGATCGAGCGCAGAGAACGGTTCATCGAGCAATAAAATCGGCTGTTCGCGCACCAGGCAACGCGCTAACGCCACGCGTTGTCGCTGACCGCCGGAAAGCTCGCCCGGTAACCGCGCCATTAAATTATCAATCCCCATCTGGCGGGCGATAGCGTGCATTTTCCCCTGCTGTGCCGCGTTCAGTTTCAATCCCGGATTTAGCCCCAGCCCGATGTTCTGCTCGACCGTCAGGTGGCTGAACAGGTTGTTCTCCTGAAACAGCATCGACACCGGGCGGCGTGACGGCGGCGTCGTGGTGTGATCAACGCCGTCGATAGTCAGCGAACCGCTGGCTGGCGTCAGAAAACCGGCGATCAAATTCAGCAGGGTACTTTTACCCGCGCCGCTTGGCCCGAGGATCGCCACCTGCTCGCCGCGTTCCACCGTTAAGCTAAAACGCATCGGCAAATGGTGGTAAAGCCAGGTGATATCAGTCAGTTTTAACATTTCGCCCCGGTAGTTTTTCAATCACGGTAAACAGCATAAAACAGAGCAGCAGCAGAATTAACGCGGTGACCGCGCCGTCCTGGCTGCGGTATGAGCCAATTTGCTGGTAGAGATAAAACGGCAGGGTGCGGAAATCATCGTTACCGAACAACGCCACTACGCCAAAATCACCAATCGACAGCACGCAGGCAAAGGCCAGCGCCTGCGCCAGTGGGCGTTTCAGGGCGCGCAGTTCCACCACTTTTAAGCGCGACCAGCCTTCAATGCCCAGCGACTGACACAACATGCTGTAGCGAGCGGTAATATCGCGCATCGGGTTTTCCAGCACTTTCAGCGCGTAAGGGATGGCCATTAACGCATTGGTGAAAATCACAATGCCGTCAGCAGATTGCGGCAGGCCAGTAGTGTTGTTGAGCAGCAAAAAGAAACCCGTTGCCAGCACAATACCCGGCATGGCGAGGATTAGCATTCCGCTCATCTCCAGCGCCTGACCCGCCAGTATTTTTTGCCGCGCCCGCAGTTCGCGACTGCTCCATAGCAGCATCATGGTTAGCACCACGCACAATACGCCTGCCGCCAGCGCAATACGCAACGAGGTCCACAGCGCCTGCCACAGCACCGGTTGCGCCAGCACTTCCGGTAGCTGGCGATTTACCCCATCGACGATCACCGCCAGTAACGGTGGCAGCAACAACAGCAGCGCCAACACAATCAACACAGTGTCACAAATGCGGCTGTGCAGACGATCGTCCGGGTCGCGCCAGCCTTGCAGCAGCGTGGTGCCGGGCGCAATGGCCTTACTTAATCGCTGACTCAACAGCACCAGCCCAAGGCAGCAGACCATCTGGATCAGCGCCAGCATCGCCGCGCGGGCGGGATCGTAGTCGTAACTCAGCGCCTGATAGATTGCCAGCTCGATAGTGGTCGCCTGTGGCCCGCCGCCCAGCGATAGCACGGTGGCGAAGCTGGCGAAACAGAGCATAAAGATCAGCGCAGCAACCGGCGGGATTTGTCGCCGTAACCACGGCCATTCGACGAAACGAAAGAAATGCCAGCCGCGCATCCCAAGCTGTGCGGCAAGTTGACGTTGTTCGCCGGGAATGTTTTCCAGTGCCTGGAGTAATAAACGGCTCGCCATCGGCAGATTAAAAAATACGTGCGCCAGCAAAATACCTTGCAGGCCGTAGGGCGAAAAGGTCCATTCCAGACCGAGCGTTTGCCAGAGCGATGCCAGCCAGCCCTGACGACCATAGACGCTAAGAATACCAAAAACGGCGACCAGCACCGGAAGGATCAAGGTCATGGCGCACAGACGCAGCAGCGCCAGGCGTCCAGGAAAGCGCCTGCGATAGAGGGCGCGGGCAAGGAATATCGCGGGTACGACAGAAAGTAGCGCCGAGAGAAACGCCTGCCAGAAGGAGAAGCGCACTACATGCCACAGGTAGCTGTCCTGCCAGACTGCCACCCAGTCACCCTGCGGCGCGTTCCACCACAGGGCGAGAAACGCGGCCAGTGCAACCGCCACCACAAGCGTAGCGGCGCTTACGCCTGGAATTAACCAGCTGGGAATTAACGGCTGACGGCGCGTTGCCATTCGCTAATCCATGCCTGACGTTGTGCCGCCACTTCGGCTGGCGTGAACTCCAGCGTGGTTGCTGGTTTGGTCAATTGTTCAAAACCGGCAGGCAGCGTGACGTTTGCCACCGGATACATCCAGTTGCCGGTTGGGATCGCATTCTGGAAAGCCGGAGAAACCATAAACTGGAGGAATTTTTGCGCCAGCTCCGGCTGCTTGCTGGCAGCGGTGCGGGCGGCAACTTCCACTTGCAGATAGTGACCTTCGCTAAAGTTGGCGGCGGCGTAGTTATCTTTCTTCTCTTCGAGAATGTGATAAGCCGGAGAGGTGGTATAGCTCAATACCAGATCGCTTTCGCCTTTTAAAAACAGGCCATAGGCTTCGCTCCAGCCCTTCGTTACCGTGACGGTTTTCTTCGCCAGTTTCTGCCAGGCCTGCGGGGCGTCATTGCCGTAGACTTTTTGCATCCACAGCAGCAGGCCCAGCCCCGGCGTACTGGTGCGCGGATCCTGATAAATCACCCGCCAGTTCTGATCGCTCTCAACCAGCTCCTTCAGGCTTTGCGGCGGATTTTTCAGTTTGTTCTTGTCATAGACGAAGGCGAAGTAGCCGTAATCAAACGGTACGAAAGTGTCATTATTCCAGCCGCCGGGAACGTTAACGGCATCGGCTGCCACGCCGCTTTTGGCAAACAGTCCGGTTTTGCTGGCGGCGTCTAACAGATTGTTATCCAGCCCCAGCACCACATCGGCTTTACTGTTTTTGCCTTCCATCCGCAGGCGGTTGAGCAGTGAGACACCATCTTCCAGCGCCACCAGTTTCAGTTCGCAATTACAGTCGGCTTCAAAGGCTTTTTTGACCACCGGACCAGGCCCCCAGTCGGCGGCAAAGGAGTCGTAGGTATAAACAGTCAGAACGGGTTTAGCGAAAACGGGCGCTGTGCACAGCAACAGCAGGGGAAGACATTTTTTTAACACTTTGCACCTCAAAAAAGAGTGGCAAAGGACTTGAGAAGGAGCCTCAAATCCCTTCGCCGGCGTTATCCGGATCAGGTTCGACGGGTATTTTCTCAGCGCACGCGTCTGCGTGGCACCCCGTTGAGAACGGCGTTAGTGTAGTGATTTTGTTATCAACCAGCAATCATGGATCCGGTGGCGCAAACCACGCTGATTTAAAATCGAACCAGCCGAGGGTATTCATGCGCAGACCGCGCATACTACGTTGCCCCTGAATGATCAACCAGTGGTGGATCAGCGGCACCATCGCTTTGCTGGTAACCAGTTGCTGGCACCAGTTCGCCAGATTCATCTCGCCATTACGCCAGCGGGCGGCGTCGGCTTGCCAGTCGATCGGAATACAGTGTTGTAGCAGCGGCACCTCGCACAAGTGCGCGAACAGCGAAAAATCCAGCGGCAGCGTAAAGTTGGCGCTGTTAAGCCAGATGTCGCTTTCGATCTCACCTTCGTGCCATTGATCGTAGCTGATCTCATTGATGTTAAGCGTCACCTGATGACTTGCCAGAATTTGCTGCATGATCCTGGCAATTACCCGATGTTCAATATGATCCTGGTAAAAGGTCAGGGTGAGATGTTCCAGTCCGGCGGGTTTTTCGCAATGCGTGGGGCGGGCATGGTGCCAACGGGGAAGCAACCCATAGGCCGGGAACCAGAGTTGTTGGTACTGTTCCTCGGCGAAATAAACCAGATTGGTCGGCGAAAGCACATAGCTTACCCAGTCTCTGACTTGCTGATTCGCCCCGCGATGGGTGCGGCTGTCGAACAGTAAATAATAGCAACCTTCCTCCAGGCGGCTTTCAATCTCTTTTTCCTCGCCCTGCGGCCCTTTCAGCATCAGCCCTCCGGCTGGCTCGTCGGCAATTTCCGGCAAGACCCAGACGTTAACCTCGTCGATTAGCGCGCGATAACCGAAGAAGTCATCGAATGCCTGAATTTTCAACTGATTGGCGCTGTTACGCATTACCGCATACGGACCAGTGCCGATGGGATGGCTGGCAAAGTTGCTGAGGGTTTCCCATTCACGCGGCAGGATCATCGCCGGAACTTGCCCCAGCAGTAACGGCAACCAGCGGTCTGGTTGTGTGAGATGGATATCCAGCGTCCAGGGCGTCGGCGATACAATTTCAGCAATGTGGGAGTAGAGCGGCAGCGTATTGATCCGTTTCAAAGAGGCAATTACGTCGTCCATTTCCAGTTCACGCCCATGATGAAAATGAACTCCCGGACGTAAAAAGAAACGCCAGTGAAGCGGAGAAATTTGTTGCCAGTGGTGGGCGATGTCCGCTTCCAGTTCCCCATTTTCCTCATTTATGCGGGTTAACGCGCTGAAGATTTGCCGGGCGATATGCGTTTCGGAACGGCGTAATGCGCTGCCAGGCATCAGGTTGCGCAACGGACGATAGTAGAGGACGCGCAGGATGTGCCGCCCCTGGCGGAAGCTACGCCCCAGATGAGAAACCAGCATTTGCCGCACAGCGGTTTTATCACCAACGAGTTGCACCAGTTGGTCGATACGATCCTGTTCCAGTAAGTCCTCTGCCCGCTGTTGTTGTAGCGCCAGCCCGGTATAGAGAAACGTTAAACGCGAGCGTTTGCCGCGCCCGACTTCCGCTTCCCACGTCAGCCAGCCGCGATCCTGCATGGTGTTGAGCAGGGTGCGCATATGACGGCGGGAGCAGCTCAATAACTCCGCCAGTTCGTTCAGCGTTGTCTCCTGCGATTTACCCTCGCAGCATTGCCACAGGCGGATGAACTGTTGTTGCAGACGAGCAGATGGCATAAAAGGGGAACTCCTGCGCAAAAGTCAGCAATTTTATTTTCCCTATATTAAGTCAATAATTCTTAACGATGAAGCAATGAGGTATCCCATGCGTCAGTTTTATCGGCACTATTTTATCGTGACAGAGAAGATGTGCTGGCTTCGCGGGTTAATCGTTCTACAACGTTTAGTCATGCCTGAAGAACGGATACCGTGGGAGGGGAGTTACTTTGACTACTGATTTGCAGACATCATGTGTGACTGAGTATTGGTGTTAATCGCCACGCCAGCAGTGAATACCTGCTGGCTTTTTTCTTTTTGGCGATTGAGTGCGGACGGAGTACAAACTAACGCATAAACGCTGGTTGCTTCTCTTCATAAGACGCGATGGCGTCGCCGTGCTGCAGTGTCAGACCGATGCTGTCCAGACCATTCATCATGCAGTGGCGGCGGAAGGCATCAATAGCAAAGCGATAAGTTTTATCACCCGCTTTCACTTCTTGAGCTTCCAGATCCACATCGAAATGAATTCCCGGATTGGCTTGCACCAACGCAAACAGCTCATCCACTTCGGCATCGCTTAATTTCACCGGCAGCAACTGGTTGTTAAAGCTGTTACCGTAAAAGATATCGGCGAAACTCGGCGCAATCACCACTTTAAAACCGTAATCAGTCAACGCCCACGGCGCGTGCTCACGCGAGGAACCGCAGCCGAAGTTTTCCCGCGTCAGTAAAATGGATGCGCCCTGATATTGCGGGAAGTTCAGCACGAAATCCGGGTTTGGCTGTTGGCCTTTTTCATCGAGAAAACGCCAGTCGTTAAACAGATGCGCGCCAAAACCAGTGCGCGTCACTTTCTGCAAAAACTGTTTCGGGATGATTGCATCTGTGTCGACATTGGCGGCATCCAGCGGAACCACCAGGCCTGTGTGTTTGATAAATTTCTCTGCCATGGTGTGCTCCTTATTTAATGTTGCGGATATCGGCAAAATGACCAGTAACAGCAGCGGCGGCAGCCATTGCCGGGCTGACCAGATGCGTACGCCCGCCGCGCCCCTGGCGGCCTTCAAAGTTACGGTTGCTGGTGGAGGCACAACGTTCGCCCGGATTCAGACGATCGTTGTTCATCGCCAGACACATTGAGCAGCCAGGCAAGCGCCATTCAAAACCGGCTTCAATAAAGATTTTGTCCAGACCTTCTGCTTCTGCCTGGGCTTTTACCGGACCGGAGCCGGGAACCACCAGCGCCTGTACGCCTGGCGCGACTTTCCGACCTTTGGCGATTTCCGCTGCCGCGCGTAAATCTTCAATGCGCGAGTTGGTGCAGGAACCGATAAACACTTTGTCGATAGCGACTTCAGTCAGCGGAATACCCGGTTTCAGCCCCATATAGGCCAGTGCTTTTTCTGCCGACGCGCGTTCAACCGGATCGGAAAATGAAGCGGGATCAGGGATATTCTCGTTAACGGAGATCACCTGTCCTGGGTTAGTTCCCCAGGTCACCTGCGGGGCGATCTCTTCTGCCTGTAAAGTAACAACGGTATCGAAAGTTGCACCTTCGTCGGTTTGCAGGGTTTTCCAGTAGGCAACGGCGTCGTCGAAATCTTTGCCCTTCGGCGCATGAAGACGGCCTTTGACATAGTTAAAGGTGGTTTCGTCTGGTGCAACCAGACCGGCTTTCGCGCCCATTTCGATTGCCATATTACACAGGGTCATACGACCTTCCATGCTCAAATTGCGGATCGCTTCGCCGCAAAATTCCACCACATGCCCGGTGCCGCCTGCGCTGCCAGTTTTACCGATAATCGCCAGTACGATATCTTTTGCGGTAATACCTGGTGCGGCTTTGCCCTGAACTTCAATTTTCATGGTCTTTGCGCGTCCCTGTTTCAGGGTTTGCGTTGCCAGCACGTGTTCAACTTCGGAAGTGCCGATACCAAAGGCCAGTGCGCCAAACGCACCGTGAGTGGCGGTATGAGAGTCACCGCAAACAATGGTCATTCCTGGTAACGTCACGCCCTGTTCTGGTCCCATCACGTGGACGATCCCTTGATACGGGTGATTCAGGTCATACAGCTCGACGCCAAATTCTTTGCAGTTTTTGATCAGCTCCTGCATCTGGATGCGCGCCATTTCTCCGCAGGCATTAATGTCTTTGGTCTGGGTAGAGACGTTGTGATCCATGGTGGCGAAGGTTTTACCCGGCTGACGCACCGGGCGACCGTGGGCGCGCAGACCATCGAACGCCTGCGGTGATGTCACTTCGTGTACCAGATGGCGGTCGATATATAACAGCGGGGTTTCGTTTTCGGCTTCGTAGACTACGTGAGCGTCGAACAATTTTTCGTATAACGTCTTAGCCATGATTACACCCCTTCAGCCACATAGCGGGCAATGATATCGCCCATTTCATCGGTACTAACGGCGGCAGCGCCACGGGCTAAATCTCCGGTGCGAATGCCTTCTTCTAATGCGCGGTTAATGGCGCGTTCAATGGCGGAAGCCGCATCATCGGCATCCAGGCTGTAGCGCAGCAGCATCGCCAGCGACAGAATTTGCGCAATCGGGTTGGCGATATTTTTGCCTGCGATATCTGGTGCCGAGCCGCCCGCCGGTTCATACAGTCCAAAACCTTGCTCGTTCAGGCTGGCGGAAGGCAACATGCCCATCGAGCCAGTGATCATTGCGCATTCATCAGAAAGAATGTCGCCAAACAGGTTGGAGCACAGCAGAACGTCAAACTGCGATGGATCTTTAATCAGTTGCATGGTGGCGTTGTCGATGTACATATGCGCCAGTTCGACATCCGGATATTCAATGGCGATCTCGTTAACGATCTCTCGCCATAAAATAGAAGATTGCAGCACGTTGGCTTTGTCGATTGAGGTGACTTTGTGGCGACGCTTGCGGGCAGATTCAAACGCGATGCGGGCAATGCGTTCGATCTCAAAACGGTGATACACCTCGGTATCAAACGCTTTTTCATATTGTCCGCTACCTTCGCTGCCTTTGGGCTGACCGAAATAGATGCCGCCAGTCAGTTCGCGTACACACAGGATGTCGAAGCCGTTAGCGGCAATGTCTGCGCGCAGCGGGCAGAACGCTTCCAGCCCCTGATACAGTTTTGCCGGACGCAGGTTGCTGAATAATTTGAAGTGCTTACGCAAAGGCAACAGCGCGCCGCGTTCTGGTTGCTGGTCTGGTGGTAAATGTTCCCACTTCGGGCCTCCAACTGAGCCAAACAGCACAGCATCGGCTTGCTCACAACCTTCAACCGTCGCAGGTGGCAGTGGCTGCCCGTGGTTATCAATGGCTGCGCCGCCTACATCGTAATGGCTGGTGGTGATGCGCATCGCAAAGCGGTTACGCACGGCGTCCAGCACTTTCAGCGCCTGGGTCATCACTTCCGGCCCGATCCCATCTCCGGGCAATACGGCAATATGGTAATTCTTCGACATCACACGGTTTCCTTGTTGTTTTCGTTGTGTTGAGCTTTGCGTTGCAACTCTTTTTCGACTTCTGCGGCGCGCCAGATATTGTTCAGCACGTGTACCATCGCTTTAGCGGAGGACTCGACAATATCGGTAGCCAGGCCGACGCCGTGGAAGCGGCGACCGTTGTAGTTGGCAACAATATCCACCTGACCCAGCGCATCTTTACCGTGGCCTTTGGCGGTCAGGCTGTATTTCACCAGTTCGACGTTATAGTCAGTGATGCGGTTAATTGCCTGGTAGACGGCATCGACCGGACCGTTACCATTGGCGGCTTCCGCTTTTACTTCCTCGCCACAGACCAGTTTGACGGCAGCGGTGGCGATATCGTTAGAACCAGACTGCACGCTGAAGTAATCCAGACGGAAATGCTCCGGTTCTTCTTGCTGTTTTCCGATGAAGGCCAGCGCCTCCAGGTCGTAATCAAACACCTGACCTTTCTTATCTGCCAGTTTCAGAAACGCGTCGTACAGGTTGTCTAAATTATATTCACTTTCTTTATATCCCATCTCATCCATGCGGTGTTTCACCGCCGCACGACCGGAACGAGAGGTCAAATTCAACTGGATTTGGTTCAGACCAATAGATTCTGGTGTCATGATTTCGTAATTTTCGCGATTTTTCAGCACGCCATCCTGGTGAATGCCGGAGGAGTGCGCGAACGCACCGCTGCCGACAATGGCTTTGTTTGCCGGGATCGGCATATTACAAATCTGGCTAACTAACTGGCTGGTGCGCCATATTTCCTGGTGATTAATGGCGGTGTGGACGTTGAGAATATCCTTACGTACCTTGATCGCCATGATCACTTCTTCCAGCGAACAGTTACCGGCACGCTCGCCGATCCCGTTCATCGCGCCTTCTACCTGCCGCGCGCCGGCATGTACCGCCGCCAGTGAGTTGCCGACCGCCAGACCCAAATCATCGTGGGTATGTACGGAAATAATGGCTTTATCGATGTTGGGTACGCGTTCATACAGGCCGCTGATGATTCCGGCGAACTCAAACGGCATGGTGTAGCCCACGGTATCCGGAATGTTGATGGTGGTGGCACCGGCGTTAATCGCCGCTTCGACCACTCGCGCCAGGTCGGCAATCGGTGTGCGTCCGGCATCTTCGCAAGAAAATTCAACATCATCGGTGTAATTACGTGCGCGTTTTACCATATAAATAGCGCGTTCGATCACCTCGTCCAGCGTGCTGCGCAGCTTGGTGGCGATGTGCATTGGCGAAGTGGCAATAAAGGTATGAATACGGAAGGCTTCGGCGACTTTCAGGGATTCGGCCGCCACGTCGATATCTTTTTCCACGCAGCGAGCTAACGCGCATACGCGGCTGTTTTTAACCTGGCGAGCGATGGTTTGCACTGATTCAAAATCACCCGGCGAAGAGACGGGGAACCCGACTTCCATCACGTCAACACCCATACGCTCAAGCGCCAGCGCAATTTGCAGTTTTTCTTTAACACTCAAGCTTGCCTGTAACGCCTGTTCACCGTCGCGCAATGTGGTATCGAAAATAATAACTTGCTGGCTCATGGTTTGGGTCCTTGTCTCTTTTAGAGCGCCTCGCTTCGGGCATAAAAAAACCCGCGCAATGGCGCGGGTTTTTTGTTTGACTGCGTGCTGGCTTAATGCTGAATGCCGCTCACTCGTCTACCGCGCAAAGAAGATGCGTTTAGTAGTAGTAGACCGATAAAGCGAACGATGTGAGTCATTAAATCAGCTCCAGATGAATGCGATATGCTTTTAGAGTTACTGGATACAAAAACGGATGTCAACCCTGATGCAACAAAAACGTCCCGCCAGCATGAGTTCTGCATGAGTTGAATTAGCTAATTGTGCTGCACGGGTTTAAACAGTCGATATTAATTTCTGCTTAACCGCACATTCCTTTCATTGGTGGACATACTTCAGAATAATTTATGGCATTTAATCAATGAGGTAAGAAAGAGGGAAATTTATTCGTTACTCTGTCTATCCTGATGATTTGTATTGAATTATATTTTGAGTGAATGTTTTGATATTGATTTTATGAATATTATTGATCGATTAATGTTAAGGATTAACGCATCAAATATATAAATTAATTATTAAATGCGCACGTTTAATCCATTTCTTGGATGATTGAGTATTCGCGGGAGTTATGATTAGATTGTTTTCGCAACAAAAACATTATGGATTATTATGCTGTGGTGAATGACTCTTCGCACGGCAATGGATTCTGTTTTTATCAGAACCCGTATCTTTATGTTTTCCTAATTTTACGCATTTTTCTTTTTCTTATTTTATATGCATGGTAAATCATATTTTTCAGGATTATTTCTCTGCATTCCAATAAGGGAAAGGGAGTTAAGTGTGACAGTGGAGTTAACTATGTCAGAGGTAAAAACAGATCATCCAGAAATTGCGGAGTTAAGCAAGCCACAGCTACGCATGGTCGATCTAAACTTATTAACCGTTTTCGATGCCGTGATGCAGGAGCAGAACATTACCCGTGCCGCGCATGTTCTGGGCATGTCGCAACCTGCGGTCAGTAACGCTGTTGCACGCCTGAAGGTGATGTTTAATGACGAGCTTTTTGTTCGTTATGGGCGTGGTATCCAACCGACTGCCCGCGCTTTTCAACTTTTTGGCTCTGTGCGTCAGGCGCTGCAATTAGTGCAAAACGAATTACCAGGTTCAGGTTTTGAGCCGGCCAGCAGCGAACGTGTATTCCATCTTTGCGTTTGCAGCCCGTTAGATAGCATTCTTACCTCGCAGATTTATAATCACATTGAGCAAATCGCGCCAAATATTCATGTGATATTCAAGTCTTCATTAAATCAGAACACCGAACATCAGCTACGTTATCAGGAAACGGAGTTTGTTATTAGTTATGAAGACTTCCATCGTCCTGAGTTTACCAGTGTGCCATTATTTAAAGATGAAATGGTGCTGGTAGCCAGCAAGAACCATCCGACTATTAAAGGCCCATTACTGAAACATGACGTTTATAACGAACAACATGCGGCGGTTTCGCTTGATCGTTTCGCGTCATTTAGTCAACCGTGGTATGACACGGTAGATAAGCAAGCCAGTATCGCGTATCAGGGCATGGCAATGATGAGCGTCCTTAGCGTGGTGTCGCAAACCCATCTGGTTGCTATTGCGCCGCGTTGGTTGGCTGAAGAGTTCGCTGAATCCTTAGAGTTACAGGTATTACCGCTGCCGTTAAAACAAAACAGCAGAACCTGTTATCTCTCCTGGCATGAGGCTGCCGGGCGTGATAAAGGCCATCAATGGATGGAAGAGCAATTAGTCTCTATTTGTAAACGTTAAGCAAAGGCAGAATAAATCAGGCGCGTAATTCTGGTTTATTCTGCATTTTTTATTAAATGCAGAATTTTATTCTGAATACATGTTTGCCCTGATTTTAGAAATAATGAAAAAATAGAGAAATTGCTGTAACTGGTCGAATTTGACCGATTTATTATCAATTCTGTCCGCCATTCTGGATTATTTTATCGTTTATTTTCTCCTTTCCTCCTGTTTATTCTTATTTCTTCACGCTTGTGGCTCTGCTTGTCAATTGCTTAAGCAAGATCGGACGGTTAATGTGTTTTACACATTTTTTCCGCCAAACAGTGAGGCAAGCCATGGAGATGTTGTCTGGAGCCGAGATGGTCGTCCGATCGCTTATCGATCAGGGCGTTAAACAAGTATTCGGTTATCCCGGAGGCGCAGTCCTTGATATTTACGATGCATTGCATACCGTGGGCGGTATTGATCACGTATTAGTTCGTCATGAGCAGGCAGCGGTACATATGGCCGATGGCCTGGCGCGCGCGACCGGAGAAGTGGGCGTTGTGCTGGTGACATCGGGTCCTGGAGCCACCAACGCAATTACCGGTATCGCCACCGCCTATATGGACTCCATTCCGCTGGTTATCCTTTCCGGGCAGGTGGCAACCTCGCTGATAGGTTACGATGCCTTTCAGGAGTGTGACATGGTGGGAATTTCCCGGCCGGTGGTTAAACACAGTTTTCTGGTTAAGCAAACGGAAGACATTCCGCAGGTGCTGAAAAAGGCTTTCTGGCTGGCGGCAAGCGGGCGTCCTGGTCCGGTGGTGGTTGATTTACCGAAAGATATTCTTAATCCGGCGAACAAATTACCTTACGTCTGGCCGGAATCGGTCAGTATGCGCTCGTATAACCCGACAACGTTGGGTCATAAAGGGCAGATTAAACGTGCACTACAAACGCTGGCGGCGGCGAAAAAACCGGTCGTTTACGTAGGCGGTGGCGCAGTGACTGCGGCTTGCCATCAACAACTCAAACAGATTATTGAGCAACTTAATCTTCCTGTCGTCTCGTCATTAATGGGATTAGGCGCGTTTCCGGCAACGCATCGTCAGGCGCTGGGAATGCTGGGAATGCACGGCACTTACGAAGCCAATATGACAATGCATAATGCCGATGTCATTTTTGCGGTTGGCGTACGCTTTGATGATCGCACTACTAACAATCTGGCAAAGTACTGCCCAAATGCGACGGTGTTACATATTGATATCGATCCAACCTCTATCTCAAAAACCGTGACCGCCGACATCCCGATCGTTGGCGATGCGCGGCTGGTGTTGGATCAAATGCTGGAGTTGCTGGCACAAGAAACGGCTCACCAACCGTTGGATGAAATCCGTGATTGGTGGCAGAAAATTGAACAGTGGCGCGCTCGCCAGTGCCTTAAATACGACACTCGGAGCGAAAAGATTAAACCGCAGGCGGTGATCGAGACACTCTGGCGACTGACGAAGGGGGACGCTTACGTTACGTCCGACGTCGGGCAGCACCAGATGTTCGCCGCACTTTATTATCCTTTCGACAAACCGCGTCGCTGGATCAACTCCGGTGGCCTTGGCACCATGGGTTTTGGTTTACCTGCGGCACTGGGCGTCAAAATGGCGCTGCCGGAAGAAACTGTGGTCTGCGTTACTGGCGACGGCAGTATTCAGATGAACATTCAGGAACTGTCTACTGCCTTGCAATACGAGCTTCCGGTGCTGGTGGTGAATCTTAATAACCGCTATCTGGGGATGGTGAAACAGTGGCAGGACATGATCTATTCCGGTCGTCATTCACAATCTTATATGCAATCTCTGCCAGATTTCGTCCGTCTGGCAGAAGCCTATGGTCATGTTGGTATCCAGATTTCGCGCCCGGATGAGCTGGAAAGTAAACTTGGCGAGGCGCTGGAACAGGTACGAAATAATCGCCTGGTATTTGTTGATGTCACCGTCGATGGCAGTGAGCACGTTTATCCGATGCAGATTCGCGGGGGCGGAATGGATGAAATGTGGTTAAGCAAAACGGAGAGAACCTGATTATGCGCCGGATATTATCAGTATTACTCGAAAATGAATCAGGCGCGTTATCCCGCGTGATCGGCCTTTTTGCCCAGCGTGGCTATAACATTGAAAGCCTGACCGTTGCGCCAACCGACGATCCGACATTATCGCGCATGACTATCCAGACCGTGGGCGATGAAAAAGTGCTTGAGCAGATCGAAAAGCAATTACACAAGCTGGTCGATGTGTTGCGCGTGAGCGAGCTGGGGCAGGGTGCGCACGTTGAGCGGGAGATTATGCTGGTGAAAATTCAGGCCAGCGGCTATGGACGTGACGAAGTGAAACGCAATACGGAAATATTTCGTGGGCAAATCATTGATGTCACGCCTTCGCTTTATACCGTTCAACTGGCAGGCACCAGCGATAAACTCGATGCATTTTTAGCATCGATTCGCGATGTGGCGAAAATTGTTGAAGTTGCCCGCTCTGGCGTCGTCGGTCTTTCGCGCGGCGATAAAATAATGCGTTGAGAATGATCTCAATGCGCAATTTGCAGCCCAATAAGCCACGTTGGGCTTTTTTTGCGAATTTAGTAGGAACCTGGAATAAAAGCAGTTGCCGCAGTTAATTTTCTGCGCTTAGATGTTAATGAATTTAATCCATACCAGTACAATGGTTATGGTTTTTACATTTTACGCAAGGGGCAATTGTGAAACTGGATGAAATCGCTCGGCTGGCGGGAGTGTCGCGGACCACTGCAAGCTATGTTATTAACGGCAAAGCGAAGCAATACCGTGTGAGCGACAAAACCGTTGAGAAAGTCATGGCAGTGGTGCGTGAGCACAATTACCACCCGAATGCCGTGGCGGCTGGGCTTCGTGCTGGACGCACACGTTCTATTGGTCTTGTTATCCCCGATCTTGAGAACACAAGTTATACCCGCATTGCTAACTATCTTGAACGCCAGGCGCGTCAACGCGGTTATCAGCTACTCATTGCTTGTTCCGAAGATCAGCCAGACAACGAAATGCGTTGTATTGAGCATCTTTTACAACGTCAGGTCGATGCCATCATTGTTTCGACTTCGCTGCCGCCAGAGCATCCTTTCTATCAACGCTGGGCTAATGACCCGTTCCCGATTGTCGCGCTGGATCGCGCCCTCGATCGTGAACATTTCACCAGCGTGGTTGGTGCCGACCAGGATGATGCTGAAATGTTGGCGGAAGAGTTACGTAAGTTTCCGGCCGAAACGGTACTTTATCTTGGCGCGCTGCCGGAGCTTTCTGTCAGCTTCCTGCGTGAGCAGGGTTTCCGTACTGCCTGGAAAGATGATCCGCGCGAAGTGCATTTCCTTTATGCCAATAGCTATGAGCGGGAAGCTGCTGCCCAGTTATTCGAAAAATGGCTGGAAACGCATCCGATGCCGCAGGCGCTGTTCACTACCTCTTTTGCATTGTTGCAGGGAGTGATGGATGTCACGCTGCGTCGCGATGGTAAACTGCCTTCCGATCTGGCGATTGCCACCTTTGGCGATAACGAATTGCTCGACTTCTTACAATGTCCTGTGCTGGCAGTGGCTCAGCGTCATCGGGATGTCGCAGAGCGCGTGCTGGAGATTGTCCTGGCGAGTCTGGATGAGCCGCGTAAGCCAAAACCAGGTTTAACGCGCATCAAACGAAATCTCTATCGTCGCGGCGTCCTCAGCCGTAGCTAAACGTTAAACAAAAAATGATGCGCTGGTTGATTGCGGCTGGCGCATTGAGTACGTAATTGGACATCAATATCCTTTATGTAAATAAGACTATTCCTGACTATTATCCATAAGACCTTCTAAATATCTCACCAATTAACTTCATTCGATGTGCTTAATGATAATTAAGTCGTAACGATGGATTGCGATTGCATTATTTTGTTACATGCAAATCGGCAATTGCCGATTAAACAAACACTTTTCTAATCTTTTACGCAAAGTCGCTGGCGTCAGGCATGGCGCGTGCGCAACAGGGACTGTTATCCGGGGGCGATATGTCCTAAAATGCCGCTCGCGTCGCAAACTGACACTTTATATTTTCATTAAGGAAAAAGAAGTCGTTTTTAAAACGGTAATGATGAGTGGGATTTTTTCTTACAACTATTCATAACGTTAATTTGCTTCGTTCGTTGGGCGATTTTTAAACAATGCAGATATTAGTCGTAAACATCGGGTTTTTTGCTTCGGTAAGGAATGTTCCTGGCTTGACAAGCTTTTCCTCCGCTCCGTAAACTCCTTTTAGTGGGAATTTGTGGGATAAAGTGGTAATTGGGGGAAGACTGGCATGTTCCGGGGAGCAACGTTAGTCAATCTCGACAGTAAAGGGCGCTTATCGGTGCCCACCCGTTATCGGGAAGAGCTGCTCGGGAACGCTGCCGGTCAAATGGTGTGTACCATTGACATTCATCACCCATGTCTGCTGCTTTACCCCCTTCCTGAATGGGAAATTATCGAGCAAAAATTATCGCGTCTGTCGAGCATGAACCCGGTTGAGCGCCGTGTGCAGCGCCTTCTGTTAGGTCATGCCAGCGAATGTCAGATGGATGGCGCAGGTCGATTGTTAATCGCGCCAGTACTGCGGCAACATGCCGGGCTGACAAAAGAAGTGATGTTGGTTGGACAGTTCAATAAGTTTGAGCTGTGGGATGAAACAACCTGGCATCAACAAGTCAGGGAAGATATCGACGCAGAACAGTTGGCTACCGAAAACTTATCGGAGCGGCTGCAGGACTTGTCTCTATAAAATGATGGAAAACTATAAACATACTACGGTGCTGTTGGATGAAGCCGTAAATGGCCTCAATATCCGTCCTGACGGTATCTACATTGATGGAACTTTTGGTCGCGGTGGTCACTCACGTCTGATCCTCTCGCAGCTTGGCGAAGAGGGGCGTTTGCTGGCGATCGATCGCGACCCGCAGGCTATTGCCGTTGCGAAGACTATTGATGATCCGCGCTTCTCCATCATACATGGACCTTTCTCCGCGCTGGGCGAATACGTCGCCGAGCGTGATCTTATCGGCAAGATTGATGGCATTCTCCTCGATCTTGGCGTCTCTTCACCGCAACTCGATGATGCTGAACGCGGTTTTTCCTTTATGCGCGATGGCCCGCTGGACATGCGTATGGATCCGACGCGCGGTCAATCCGCTGCTGAATGGCTACAAACTGCCGAAGAAGCCGATATCGCCTGGGTATTAAAAACGTATGGCGAAGAACGTTTCGCTAAACGCATTGCGCGCGCCATTGTCGAGCGTAACCGCGAACAGCCGATGACCCGCACCAAAGAACTGGCGGAAGTCGTTGCTGCCGCAACGCCGGTGAAGGACAAATTTAAACATCCTGCGACCCGTACCTTCCAGGCGGTGCGCATCTGGGTAAACAGTGAACTGGAGGAGATAGAGCAGGCGCTAAAAAGCTCGCTCAACGTGTTGGCGCCAGGTGGGCGGCTATCGATCATCAGTTTTCATTCGCTGGAAGACCGTATTGTGAAACGCTTTATGCGTGAAAACAGTCGTGGTCCGCAAGTACCGGCAGGATTACCGATGACTGAAGAGCAGCTCAAAAAACTGGGTGGCCGTCAGTTGCGAGCATTAGGCAAGTTGATGCCGGGCGAAGAAGAGGTGGCAGAGAACCCTCGTGCCCGTAGTTCAGTTCTGCGTATTGCAGAGAGGACGAACGCATGATCAGCAGAGTGACAGAAGCTCTAAGCAAAGTTAAAGGATCGATGGGAAGCCACGAGCGCCATGCCTTGCCTGGCGTCATCGGTGACGATCTTTTGCGATTTGGGAAGCTGCCACTCTGCCTGTTCATTTGCATTATTTTGACGGCGGTGACTGTGGTGACCACAGCACACCATACCCGTTTGCTGACCGCTCAGCGCGAACAACTGGTGCTGGAGCGAGACGCTTTAGACATTGAATGGCGCAACCTGATTCTTGAAGAGAACGCGCTCGGCGACCATAGCCGGGTGGAAAGGATCGCTACGGAGAAGCTGCAAATGCAGCATGTCGATCCATCACAAGAAAATATCGTAGTGCAAAAATAAGGATAAACGCGACGCATGAAAGCAGCGGCGAAAACGCAGAAACCAAAACGTCAGGAAGAACATGCCAACTTTATCAGTTGGCGTTTTGCGTTGTTATGCGGCTGTATTTTACTGGCGCTGGCTTTTCTGCTCGGGCGCGTAGCGTGGTTACAGGTTATCTCCCCGGATATGTTGGTGAAAGAGGGCGACATGCGTTCTCTTCGCGTTCAACAAGTATCCACCTCACGCGGCATGATTACTGACCGCTCTGGTCGCCCATTAGCGGTAAGTGTGCCGGTAAAAGCGATCTGGGCTGACCCAAAAGAAGTGCATGACGCTGGCGGTATCAGCGTCGGTGACCGCTGGAAGGCGCTGGCTAACGCGCTTAACATTCCACTGGATCAGCTCTCAGCCCGCATTAACGCCAACCCGAAAGGACGCTTTATTTATCTGGCGCGTCAGGTAAACCCTGACATGGCGGACTACATCAAAAAACTGAAACTGCCGGGGATTCATCTGCGTGAAGAGTCTCGCCGTTACTATCCGTCCGGCGAAGTGACCGCTCACCTCATTGGCTTTACCAATGTCGATAGCCAGGGGATTGAGGGCGTCGAGAAGAGTTTCGATAAATGGCTTACCGGGCAGCCGGGTGAACGTATTGTGCGTAAAGACCGCTACGGTCGCGTAATTGAAGATATTTCTTCTACCGACAGCCAGGCGGCGCACAACCTTGCGCTGAGTATTGATGAACGCCTGCAGGCGCTGGTTTATCGCGAACTGAACAACGCGGTGGCCTTTAACAAGGCGGAATCCGGTAGTGCCGTGCTGGTGGATGTCAACACTGGCGAAGTGCTGGCGATGGCTAACAGCCCGTCATACAACCCAAACAATCTGAGTGGCACGCCAAAAGAGGCGATGCGTAACCGTACCATCACCGACGTCTTTGAACCAGGTTCAACCGTCAAGCCGATGGTGGTGATGACCGCGTTGCAGCGCGGCGTGGTGCGAGAAAACTCAGTACTGAATACCGTTCCTTATCGAATTAACGGCCACGAAATCAAAGACGTGGCGCGCTACAGCGAATTAACCCTGACCGGGGTATTACAGAAGTCGAGTAACGTCGGTGTTTCCAAGCTGGCGTTAGCGATGCCGTCCTCAGCGTTAGTAGATACTTACTCACGTTTTGGACTGGGAAAAGCGACCAATTTGGGGTTGGTCGGAGAACGCAGTGGCTTATATCCTCAAAAACAACGGTGGTCTGACATAGAGAGGGCCACCTTCTCTTTCGGCTACGGGCTAATGGTAACACCGTTACAGTTAGCGCGAGTCTACGCAACTATCGGCAGCTACGGCATTTATCGCCCGCTGTCGATTACCAAAGTTGACCCCCCGGTTCCCGGTGAACGAGTCTTCCCGGAATCCATTGTCCGCACCGTGGTGCATATGATGGAAAGCGTGGCGCTACCGGGCGGCGGCGGCGTGAAGGCGGCGATTAAAGGCTATCGTATCGCTATTAAAACCGGTACTGCGAAAAAGGTCGGGCCGGACGGTCGCTACATCAATAAATATATTGCTTATACCGCAGGCGTTGCGCCTGCGAGTCAGCCGCGCTTCGCGCTGGTTGTTGTTATCAACGATCCGCAGGCGGGTAAATACTACGGCGGCGCCGTTTCCGCGCCGGTCTTTGGTGCCATCATGGGCGGCGTATTGCGCACCATGAACATCGAGCCGGATGCGCTGACAACGGGTGATAAAAATGAATTTGTGATTAATCAAGGCGAGGGGACAGGTGGCAGATCGTAATTTGCGCGACCTTCTTGCTCCGTGGGTGCCAGACGCACCTTCGCGAGCACTGCGAGAGATGACACTCGACAGCCGTGTGGCTGCGGCGGGCGATCTCTTTGTAGCTGTAGTAGGTCATCAGGCGGACGGGCGTCGATATATCCCGCAGGCGATAGCGCAAGGTGTGGCTGCCATTATTGCAGAGGCGAAAGATGAGGCGACCGACGGTGAAATCCGTGAAATGCACGGCGTACCGGTCATCTATCTCAGCCAGCTCAATGAGCGTTTATCTGCACTGGCGGGTCGCTTTTACCATGAACCCTCTGACAATTTACGTCTCGTGGGCGTAACGGGCACCAACGGCAAAACCACGACTACCCAGCTTCTGGCGCAGTGGAGCCAACTGCTTGGCGAAACCAGCGCGGTAATGGGCACTGTTGGTAACGGCCTGCTGGGGAAAGTCATCCCGACGGAAAATACCACCGGATCGGCAGTTGACGTTCAGCATGAGCTGGCGGGGCTAGTGGATCAGGGCGCGACTTTTTGCGCGATGGAAGTTTCCTCCCACGGACTGGTACAGCACCGTGTGGCGGCATTGAAATTTGCGGCGTCAGTTTTTACCAACTTAAGCCGCGATCACCTTGATTATCATGGTGATATGGAACACTACGAAGCCGCGAAATGGTTGCTTTATTCTGAACATCATTGCGGTCAGGCGATTGTTAACGCTGATGATGAAGTGGGTCGCCGCTGGCTGGCAAAACTACCAGACGCGGTTGCGGTGTCGATGGAAGACAATATCAATCCGAACTGTCACGGTCGTTGGCTGAAAGTGACCGATGTGAACTATCACGACAGCGGTGCGACTATCCGCTTCACCTCAAGCTGGGGCGATGGCGAAATAGAAAGTCGCCTGATGGGCGCTTTTAACGTCAGCAACCTGATGCTGGCGCTGGCGACACTGCTGGCGCTGGGTTATCCGCTGGCCGATCTGCTAAAAACCGCCGCACGTCTGCAACCGGTTTGCGGACGTATGGAAGTGTTCACTGCGCCAGGCAAACCGACGGTGGTGGTGGATTACGCTCACACGCCAGATGCGTTGGAAAAAGCCTTACAGGCGGCGCGTCTGCACTGTGCGGGCAAGCTGTGGTGCGTCTTTGGCTGTGGCGGCGATCGTGATAAAGGCAAGCGTCCACTGATGGGCGCAATTGCCGAAGAGTTTGCTGACGTGGCGGTGGTGACGGACGATAACCCGCGTACCGAAGAACCGCGCGTCATCATCAACGATATTCTGGCGGGAATGTTAGATGCCGGACATGCCAAAGTGATGGAAGGCCGCGCTGAAGCGGTGACTTGCGCCGTTATGCAGGCTAAAGAGAATGATGTGGTGCTGGTCGCGGGCAAAGGCCATGAAGATTACCAGATTGTTGGCAACCAGCGTCTGGACTACTCCGATCGTGTCACGGTGGCGCGTCTGCTGGGGGTGATCGCATGATTAGCGTAACCCTTAGCCAACTGGCGAACATTCTCAACGGTGAACTGCAAGGGGCAGATATCACCCTTGATGCCGTAACGACTGACTCCCGTAAACTGACGCCGGGCTGCCTGTTTGTTGCCCTGAAAGGCGAACGTTTCGATGCCCATGATTTTGCCGACCAGGCGAAAGCTGGCGGCGCGGGCGCGCTGCTGGTTAGCCGTCCGCTGGACATCGAGCTGCCACAGTTAATCGTCAAGGATACGCGTCTGGCGTTTGGTGAACTGGCTGCATGGGTTCGCCAGCAAGTTCCGGCGCGCGTGGTTGCTCTGACCGGTTCCTCCGGCAAAACCTCTGTGAAAGAGATGACGGCGGCGATTTTAAGCCAGTGCGGGAAGACGCTTTATACGGCTGGCAACCTCAACAATGACATCGGCGTGCCGATGACGCTGCTGCGCTTAACGCCAGAATACGACTACGCAGTCATTGAACTTGGTGCGAACCATCAGGGCGAAATTGCCTGGACAGTAAGCCTGACCCGCCCGGAAGCCGCGCTGGTCAACAACCTGGCGGCGGCGCATCTGGAAGGCTTCGGTTCTTTGGCGGGCGTGGCAAAAGCGAAAGGCGAAATCTTTACCGGCCTGCCGGAAAACGGTATCGCCATTATGAATGCCGACAATAACGACTGGTTGAACTGGCAAAGCGTGATTGGCAATCGCAAAGTGTGGCGTTTCTCACCCAATGCCGCCAACAGTGATTTTACCGCCACCAATATTCATGTGACCTCGCACGGTACTGAATTTACGCTGCAAACTCCAACGGGTAGCGTCGATGTCCTGCTGCCGCTGCCGGGGCGTCACAATATTGCGAATGCATTGGCTGCTGCGGCGCTCTCCATGTCCGTGGGCGCAACGCTTGATGCCATCAAAGCGGGGCTGGCAAATCTACAGGCTGTTGCTGGCCGTTTGTTCCCCATCCAACTGGCGGAAAACCAGTTGCTGCTCGACGACTCCTACAACGCTAACGTCGGCTCCATGACTGCCGCAGTTCAGGTTCTGGCTGAGATGCCGGGCTACCGTGTACTGGTCGTTGGCGATATGGCGGAACTGGGCGCTGAAAGCGAAGCCTGCCATGTACAGGTGGGCGAAGCGGCAAAAGCTGCTGGTATTGACCGCGTGTTAAGCGTGGGTAAACAAAGCCATGCTATTAGTACCGCCAGCGGTGTGGGCGAACATTTTGCTGATAAAACTGCGTTAATTACGCGTCTTAAATCACTGATTGCTGAGCAACAGGTAATTACGATTTTAGTTAAGGGTTCACGTAGTGCTGCCATGGAAGAGGTAGTACGCGCTTTACAGGAGAATGGGACATGTTAGTTTGGCTGGCCGAACATTTGGTCAAATATTATTCCGGCTTTAACGTCTTTTCCTATCTGACGTTTCGCGCCATCGTCAGCCTGCTGACCGCGCTGTTCATCTCATTGTGGATGGGGCCGCGCATGATTGCTCATCTGCAAAAACTCTCCTTTGGTCAGGTGGTGCGTAACGATGGCCCGGAATCGCACTTTAGCAAGCGCGGTACGCCGACCATGGGCGGGATTATGATCCTGACAGCGATTGTGATCTCCGTACTGCTGTGGGCTTACCCGTCTAACCCGTATGTCTGGTGCGTACTGGTAGTGCTGGTCGGCTACGGCATCATTGGCTTCGTTGATGACTATCGCAAAGTCGTGCGCAAAGACACCAAAGGGTTGATCGCACGTTGGAAGTATTTCTGGATGTCGGTCATTGCGCTGGGTGTTGCTTTCGCTTTGTATCTTGCCGGGAAAGACACGCCAGCAACGCAACTGGTTGTACCGTTCTTTAAAGATGTGATGCCGCAGTTAGGTTTGTTCTACATCCTGCTGGCCTACTTCGTTATTGTCGGCACCGGTAACGCGGTAAACCTGACCGATGGTCTTGATGGCCTGGCGATTATGCCGACCGTATTTGTCGCTGGTGGTTTTGCGCTGGTGGCGTGGGCGACCGGCAACATGAACTTTGCCAGCTATTTACACATACCGTATCTGCGACATGCAGGGGAACTGGTCATTGTCTGCACCGCGATAGTCGGGGCAGGGCTGGGCTTCCTGTGGTTTAACACCTATCCGGCGCAGGTCTTTATGGGTGATGTCGGTTCGCTGGCGTTAGGCGGCGCGTTGGGCATTATCGCCGTACTGCTGCGTCAGGAATTCCTGCTGGTGATTATGGGCGGCGTGTTTGTCGTCGAAACCCTGTCGGTTATTTTGCAAGTCGGCTCCTTTAAACTGCGCGGGCAACGTATTTTCCGCATGGCGCCGATTCATCACCACTATGAACTGAAAGGCTGGCCGGAACCGCGCGTCATTGTGCGTTTCTGGATTATTTCGCTGATGCTGGTTCTGATTGGTCTGGCAACGCTGAAGGTACGTTAATCATGGCTGATTACCTGGGTAAAAATGTCGTCATTATCGGCCTGGGCCTCACCGGGCTTTCTTGCGTGGACTTTTTCCTTGCTCGCGGCGTGACGCCGCGCGTAATGGATACGCGTATGACACCGCCTGGTCTGGATAAATTACCCGAAGCGGTGGAGCGCCATACTGGCGGTCTCAATGATGAATGGCTGATGGCGGCAGATCTGATTGTCGCCAGCCCCGGTATTGCGCTGGCGCATCCTTCCTTAAGCGCCGTTGCTGATGCCGGAATTGAAATTGTTGGCGATATCGAGCTGTTCTGCCGCGAAGCACAAGCGCCTGTCGTGGCGATCACCGGTTCTAACGGCAAAAGCACTGTCACCACCTTAGTGGGGGAAATGGCGAAAGCAGCAGGCGTTAACGTTGGCGTGGGTGGCAACATTGGTCTGCCAGCATTGATGCTGCTGGATGCTGAGTGCGAGCTGTATGTGCTGGAACTGTCAAGCTTCCAGCTGGAAACGACATCCAGCTTACAGGCGGTGGCGGCGACGATTCTGAACGTGACTGAAGATCATATGGATCGCTATCCATTTGGTTTACAGCAGTATCGTGCGGCAAAACTGCGTATTTACGAAAACGCAAAAGTTTGCGTGGTTAATGCCGATGATGCCTTAACGATGCCGATTCGCGGTGCGGATGAACGTTGCGTCAGCTTCGGCGTCAATATGGGTGACTATCACCTGAACCATCAGCAGGGTGAAACCTGGCTGCGGGTGAAAGGCGAGAAAGTGTTGAACGTGAAAGAGATGAAACTTTCCGGGCAGCATAACTACACCAATGCGCTGGCTGCACTGGCGCTGGCTGATGCCGCAGGTTTACCGCGTGCCAGCAGCCTGAAAGCGTTAACCACGTTTACCGGTCTGCCGCATCGCTTTGAAGTGGTGCTGGAGCATAACGGTGTGCGCTGGATTAACGATTCGAAAGCGACCAATGTCGGCAGTACCGAAGCGGCGCTGAATGGCCTGCACGTAGACGGCACGCTGCATTTGTTGCTGGGTGGCGATGGTAAATCGGCAGACTTCAGCCCACTGGCCCGCTATCTGAATGGCGATAACGTGCGTCTGTATTGTTTCGGTCGTGATGGCGCACAGTTGGCGGCGTTACGCCCGGAAGTGGCAGAGCAAACCGAAACTATGGAACAGGCGATGCGCTTGCTGGCTCCGCGTGTCCAACCAGGAGATATGGTTCTGCTCTCCCCGGCCTGTGCCAGCCTTGATCAGTTCAAGAACTTTGAACAACGAGGCAATGAGTTTGCCCGTCTGGCGAAGGAGTTAGGTTGATGCGTTTATCTCTCCCTCGCCTGAAAATGCCGCGCCTGCCGGGATTTAGTATCCTGGTCTGGATCTCCACGGCGCTAAAGGGCTGGGTGATGGGCTCGCGGGAAAAAGATACCGACAGCCTGATCATGTACGATCGCACCTTGCTGTGGCTGACCTTCGGCCTCGCGGCGATTGGCTTTATCATGGTGACCTCGGCGTCAATGCCCATAGGGCAACGCTTAACCAACGATCCGTTCTTCTTCGCGAAGCGTGATGGCGTCTATCTGATCCTGGCGTTCATTCTGGCGATCATTACGCTGCGTCTGCCGATGGAGTTCTGGCAACGCTATAGTGCCACGATGCTGCTCGGATCAATCATCCTGTTGATGATCGTGCTGGTGGTGGGTAGCTCGGTTAAAGGGGCATCGCGTTGGATCGATCTTGGCTTGCTGCGTATCCAGCCAGCTGAACTGACCAAGCTGTCGCTGTTTTGCTATATCGCCAACTATCTGGTGCGCAAAGGCGATGAAGTGCGTAACAACCTGCGCGGCTTCCTGAAACCGATGGGCGTGATTCTGGTGTTGGCCGTGTTGCTGCTGGCACAGCCTGACCTTGGTACGGTGGTGGTGTTGTTTGTGACTACGCTGGCGATGCTGTTCTTGGCTGGGGCGAAATTGTGGCAGTTCATCGCCATTATTGGCATGGGGATTTCAGCGGTTGTGTTGCTGATCCTCGCCGAACCGTACCGTATTCGTCGTGTTACCGCATTCTGGAACCCGTGGGAAGATCCTTTCGGCAGCGGCTATCAGCTGACGCAATCGCTGATGGCGTTTGGTCGCGGCGAACTGTGGGGACAAGGTTTAGGTAACTCGGTACAAAAACTGGAGTATCTGCCGGAAGCGCACACTGACTTTATTTTCGCCATTATCGGCGAAGAACTGGGGTATATCGGTGTGGTGCTGGCGCTTTTAATGGTATTCTTCGTCGCTTTTCGCGCGATGTCGATTGGTCGTAAAGCGTTAGAAATTGACCATCGTTTTTCCGGTTTTCTCGCCTGTTCAATTGGCATCTGGTTTAGTTTCCAGGCGCTGGTTAACGTCGGCGCTGCGGCGGGGATGTTACCGACCAAAGGTTTGACATTGCCGCTCATCAGTTACGGTGGTTCGAGCTTACTGATTATGTCGACAGCCATCATGATGCTGTTGCGTATTGATTATGAAACGCGTCTGGAGAAAGCGCAGGCGTTTGTACGAGGTTCACGATGAGTGGTCAAGGGAAGCGATTAATGGTGATGGCAGGCGGTACTGGCGGACATGTGTTCCCGGGGCTTGCGGTTGCGCATCATTTAATGACCCAGGGGTGGCAAGTTCGCTGGCTGGGTACTGCCGATCGTATGGAAGCGGACTTAGTGCCGAAGCACGGTATCGAGATCGACTTTATTCGTATCTCTGGTTTGCGCGGCAAGGGTATTAAAGCGTTACTCGCAGCTCCGTTGCGTATCTTTAACGCCTGGCGTCAGGCGCGGGCGATTATGAAAGCGTATAAACCTGACGTGGTGCTCGGTATGGGCGGCTACGTTTCAGGCCCAGGAGGTCTGGCAGCGTGGTCGTTAGGCATTCCGGTCGTACTTCATGAACAAAACGGTATTGCGGGCTTAACCAATAAATGGCTGGCGAAGATTGCGACCAAAGTGATGCAGGCGTTTCCAGGCGCTTTCCCTAATGCGGAAGTGGTGGGTAATCCTGTTCGTACCGATGTGCTGGCGCTGCCGTTGCCGCAGCAACGTTTGGCTGGACGTGAAGGTCCGGTTCGTGTGTTGGTAGTGGGTGGTTCTCAGGGCGCACGCATTCTTAACCAGACAATGCCGCTGGTTGCAGCAAAGCTGGGCGATTCAGTCACTATCTGGCATCAGAGCGGCAAAGGTTCGCAACAATCCGTTGAACAAGCGTATGCCGAAGCAGGGCAACCGCAGCATAAAGTGACGGAATTTATTGATGATATGGCGGCGGCGTATGCGTGGGCGGATGTTGTCGTTTGCCGCTCTGGTGCGTTGACGGTGAGTGAAATCGCTGCGGCGGGGTTACCAGCATTGTTTGTGCCGTTTCAGCATAAAGACCGCCAGCAATACTGGAATGCACTGCCGCTGGAAAAAGCGGGCGCAGCCAAAATTATCGAGCAACCACAGCTTACTGTGGATGCTGTCGCCAACACCCTGGCCGGGTGGTCGCGAGAAACCTTATTAACCATGGCAGAACGCGCCCGTGCTGCATCCATCCCGGATGCCACCGAGCGAGTGGCAAATGAAGTGAGCCGGGCTGCCCGGGCGTAATTGTGGCGATGCCTTTTGCATCGCATGAATTTGAGAAGTTAATGGCGTAAAGAATGAATACACAACAATTGGCAAAACTGCGTTACATCGTGCCCGAAATGCGTCGCGTTCGGCACATTCACTTTGTCGGCATCGGTGGTGCCGGTATGGGCGGTATTGCCGAAGTTCTGGCCAATGAAGGGTATCAGATCAGTGGTTCAGATTTAGCGCCAAATCCGGTCACGCAGCAGTTAATGAATCTGGGGGCGACGATTTACTTCAACCATCGCCCGGAAAACGTGCGCGACGCCAGCGTGGTCGTTGTTTCCAGTGCAATTTCTGCCGACAACCCTGAGATTGTTGCCGCTCATGAAGCGCGTATTCCGGTGATCCGTCGCGCGGAAATGCTGGCTGAGTTAATGCGTTTTCGTCATGGCATCGCCATTGCCGGAACGCATGGCAAAACGACAACCACCGCGATGGTTTCCAGCATCTATGCGGAAGCGGGTCTCGATCCAACTTTCGTTAACGGTGGGCTGGTAAAAGCGGCTGGCGTTCATGCGCGTTTAGGGCATGGTCGCTATTTGATTGCCGAAGCAGATGAGAGCGATGCATCGTTCCTGCATCTGCAACCCATGGTGGCGATTGTCACCAATATCGAAGCCGACCATATGGATACCTACCAGGGCGACTTTGAGAATTTAAAACAGACCTTTATTAATTTTCTGCACAACCTACCGTTTTACGGTCGTGCGGTAATGTGTGTTGACGATCCGGTGATCCGCGAATTGTTACCGCGCGTGGGGCGTCAGACCACGACTTACGGCTTCAGCGAAGATGCCGATGTGCGTGTAGAAGATTATCAGCAGATTGGCCCGCAGGGGCATTTTACGCTGCTGCGCCAGGACAAAGAGCCGATGCGCGTTACCCTGAATGCGCCTGGTCGTCATAATGCGCTGAACGCGGCGGCTGCGGTTGCGGTTGCTACGGAAGAGGGGATTGACGACGATGCTATTCTGCGTGCGCTGGAGAGCTTCCAGGGAACCGGTCGTCGCTTCGATTTCCTCGGTGAATTCCCGCTGGAGCCGGTCAACGGTAAAAGCGGTACAGCAATGCTGGTTGATGACTACGGTCACCATCCGACCGAAGTGGATGCCACTATAAAGGCGGCACGTGCAGGCTGGCCGGATAAAAACCTGGTAATGCTGTTTCAGCCGCATCGTTTTACCCGTACTCGCGACCTGTATGACGATTTCGCCAATGTACTGACTCAGGTTGATACCCTGTTGATGCTGGAAGTTTATCCGGCAGGTGAAGCACCGATTCCGGGAGCGGATAGCCGTTCGCTGTGCCGCACGATTCGTGGACGTGGGAAAATTGATCCTATTCTGGTGCCAGATCCGGCGCAGGTAGCCGAGATGTTAGCACCAGTATTAACCGGTAACGACCTGATTCTCGTGCAGGGTGCGGGTAATATTGGAAAAATTGCCCGTTCTTTAGCTGAAATCAAACTGAAGCCGCAAACTCCGGAGGAAGAACAACATGACTGATAAAATCGCGGTTCTGTTGGGCGGAACCTCCGCAGAGCGGGAAGTTTCTCTGAATTCTGGCGCTGCTGTGTTAGCCGGGCTGCGCGAAGGCGGCGTCGATGCACATCCTGTTGACCCTAAAGAAGTTGACGTGACGCAACTGAAATCGATGGGATTTCAGAAAGTATTTATCGCTCTGCACGGGCGCGGCGGTGAAGACGGCACATTGCAGGGGATGCTTGAGCTGATGGGACTGCCTTATACCGGCAGCGGAGTGATGGCATCTGCGCTTTCAATGGATAAACTACGCAGCAAACTGCTGTGGCAAGGTGCTGGTTTACCGGTCGCTCCGTGGGTGGCGTTAACCCGCGCAGAGTTTGAAAAAGGCCTTAACGATAAGCAGTTAGCCGAAATTTCTGCCCTGGGTTTACCATTAATCGTTAAGCCGAGCCGCGAAGGTTCCAGCGTGGGAATGTCAAAAGTAGTAGCAGAAAATGCTCTACAAGATGCATTAAGATTGGCATTTCAGCACGATGAAGAAGTATTGATTGAAAAATGGTTAAGTGGGCCGGAGTTCACGGTTGCGATACTCGGTGAAGAAATTTTACCGTCAATACGTATTCAACCCGCCGGAACCTTCTATGATTATGAGGCGAAGTATCTCTCTGATGAGACACAGTATTTCTGCCCCGCAGGTTTAGAAGCGGCACAAGAGGCCAATTTGCAGGCATTAGTGCTGAAAGCATGGACGACTTTAGGTTGTAAAGGATGGGGGCGTATTGACGTCATGCTGGACAGCGATGGACAGTTTTATCTGCTGGAAGCCAATACCTCTCCGGGTATGACCAGCCACAGCCTGGTGCCGATGGCGGCACGTCAGGCAGGCTTAAGCTTCTCGCAGTTGGTAGTACGAATTCTGGAACTGGCGGACTAATATGTCGCAGGCTGCTCTGAACACGCGAAACAGTGAAGAAGAAATTTCTTCTCACCGCAATAATGGAACGCGTCTGGCGGGGATACTTTTCCTGCTGACGGTTTTAACGACTGTGTTGGTGAGCGGCTGGGTCGTGTTGGGCTGGATGGAAGATGCGCAACGCCTGCCGCTCTCAAAGCTGGTGTTGACCGGTGAACGCCATTACACGCGTAATGACGATATCCGGCAGTCGATCCTGGCATTGGGTGAGCCGGGTACTTTTATGACTCAGGATGTCAACATCATCCAGACGCAAATTGAACAACGCCTGCCGTGGATTAAGCAGGTGAGCGTCAGAAAGCAGTGGCCTGATGAATTGAAGATTCATCTGGTTGAATATGTGCCGATTGCGCGGTGGAATGATCAACATATGGTAGACGCCGAAGGAAACACCTTCAGCGTGCCGCCAGATCGCACCAGCAAGCAGGTGCTCCCGATGTTGTATGGCCCGGAAGGCAGCGCCAATGAAGTGCTGCAGGGTTATCGCGAAATGGGGCAAATGCTGGCAAAGGACAGATTTACTCTGAAGGAAGCGGCAATGACCGCGCGGCGTTCCTGGCAGTTGACGCTGAATAACGATATTAAGCTCAACCTTGGCCGGGGCGATACGATGAAACGTTTGGCTCGCTTTGTAGAACTTTATCCGGTTTTACAGCAGCAGGCGCAAACCGATGGCAAACGGATTAGCTACGTTGATTTGCGTTATGACTCTGGAGCGGCAGTTGGCTGGGCGCCCTTGCCGCCGGAGGAATCTACTCAGCAACAAAATCAGGCACAGGCAGAACAACAATGATCAAGGCGACGGACAGAAAACTGGTAGTAGGACTGGAGATCGGCACCGCGAAGGTTGCCGCTTTAGTAGGGGAAGTTCTGCCCGACGGTATGGTCAATATCATTGGTGTGGGCAGCTGCCCGTCACGTGGTATGGATAAAGGCGGGGTTAACGACCTCGAATCTGTGGTCAAATGCGTACAACGCGCTATTGACCAGGCAGAATTGATGGCTGATTGCCAGATCTCTTCGGTATATCTGGCGCTTTCTGGTAAGCACATCAGCTGCCAGAATGAAATTGGTATGGTGCCCATTTCTGAAGAAGAAGTGACGCAAGAAGATGTGGAAAACGTCGTCCATACCGCGAAATCGGTGCGTGTACGCGATGAGCATCGTGTGCTGCATGTGATCCCGCAAGAGTATGCCATTGACTATCAGGAAGGGATCAAAAATCCGGTAGGACTTTCGGGCGTGCGAATGCAGGCAAAAGTGCACCTGATCACATGTCACAACGATATGGCGAAAAACATCGTCAAAGCGGTTGAACGTTGTGGGCTGAAAGTTGACCAACTGATATTTGCCGGACTGGCATCAAGTTATTCGGTATTGACGGAAGACGAACGTGAATTGGGAGTCTGCGTCGTCGATATCGGTGGTGGTACAATGGATATCGCCGTTTATACCGGTGGGGCATTGCGCCACACCAAGGTAATTCCTTATGCTGGCAATGTGGTGACCAGCGACATTGCCTATGCCTTTGGCACGCCGCCAAGCGACGCCGAAGCGATTAAAGTTCGCCATGGCTGCGCGTTGGGTTCCATCGTCGGTAAAGATGAGAGCGTGGAAGTGCCGAGCGTAGGTGGGCGACCACCGCGTAGTCTGCAACGTCAGACGCTGGCGGAGGTGATTGAGCCACGGTATACCGAGTTGCTCAATCTGGTCAACGAAGAGATATTGCAGCTGCAGGAAAAGCTTCGCCAACAAGGCGTGAAACATCACCTGGCGGCGGGCATTGTATTAACCGGTGGCGCGGCGCAGATCGAAGGACTTGCCGCCTGCGCTCAGCGCGTGTTTCATACGCAGGTGCGTATTGGCGCGCCGCTGAATATCACCGGTTTAACTGATTATGCTCAGGAGCCGTATTACTCGACGGCTGTGGGATTGCTTCACTACGGGAAAGAGTCACATCTTAACGGTGAAGCGGAAGTAGAAAAACGTGTTACAGCATCAGTTGGCTCGTGGATCAAGCGACTCAATAGTTGGCTGCGAAAAGAGTTTTAATTTTTATGAGGTCGACGGTGATTACGGCCTCAGGCGACAGGCACATATCGGAGAGAAACTATGTTTGAACCAATGGAACTTACCAACGACGCGGTGATTAAAGTCATCGGCGTCGGCGGCGGCGGCGGTAATGCTGTTGAGCACATGGTGCGTGAGCGCATTGAAGGTGTTGAATTTTTCGCGGTAAATACCGATGCACAGGCGCTGCGTAAAACGGCGGTTGGGCAGACGATTCAGATCGGTAGTGGTATCACCAAAGGACTGGGAGCTGGCGCTAATCCAGAAGTTGGCCGTAATGCGGCTGATGAGGATCGCGATGCACTGCGTGCGGCGCTGGAAGGTGCAGACATGGTATTTATTGCAGCAGGTATGGGTGGTGGTACTGGTACAGGTGCTGCGCCGGTCGTTGCTGAAGTGGCAAAAGATTTGGGTATCCTGACCGTTGCTGTCGTGACTAAGCCTTTCAACTTTGAAGGCAAGAAGCGTATGGCCTTCGCGGAGCAGGGGATCACTGAATTGTCCAAGCATGTGGACTCATTGATCACCATCCCGAACGACAAACTGCTGAAAGTGCTGGGGCGCGGTATCTCCCTGCTTGATGCGTTTGGCGCCGCGAACGATGTGCTGAAAGGCGCAGTTCAGGGTATCGCTGAACTGATTACTCGTCCGGGTCTGATGAACGTGGACTTTGCAGACGTACGTACCGTGATGTCTGAAATGGGCTACGCAATGATGGGTTCTGGCGTGGCGAGCGGTGAAGATCGTGCGGAAGAAGCGGCTGAAATGGCTATCTCTTCTCCGCTGCTGGAAGACATCGACCTGTCTGGTGCGCGCGGCGTGCTGGTTAACATCACAGCGGGCTTCGACCTGCGTCTGGATGAGTTCGAAACCGTAGGTAACACCATCCGTGCATTTGCTTCGGATAACGCAACTGTGGTTATCGGTACTTCTCTTGACCCGGATATGAACGACGAACTGCGTGTAACCGTGGTTGCAACAGGTATCGGCATGGACAAACGTCCTGAAATCACTCTGGTGACCAATAAACAAGTTCAGCAGCCAGTGATGGATCGTTACCAGCAGCATGGTATGGCACCGCTGACGCAAGAGCAGAAACCGGTAGCTAAAGTGGTGAACGACAATACGCCGCAAACCGCGAAAGAGCCGGATTATCTGGATATCCCTGCTTTCCTGCGTAAGCAAGCTGACTAAGATTAAGCTGGAATTTGGGTTACCAGGCTCTTTGTGCTAAACTGGCCTGCCGAATGTATAGTACACTTCGGTTGGATAGGTAATTTGGCGAGATAATACGATGATCAAACAAAGGACACTTAAACGTATCGTTCAGGCGACGGGTGTCGGTTTACATACCGGCAAGAAAGTCACTCTGACGTTACGCCCTGCGCCGGCCAACACCGGGGTCATCTATCGTCGCACCGACTTGAATCCACCGGTAGATTTTCCGGCCGATGCCAAATCTGTGCGTGATACCATGCTCTGTACGTGTCTGGTCAACGAGCATGATGTACGGATTTCAACCGTTGAGCACCTGAATGCTGCGCTCGCGGGCTTAGGCATCGATAACATCGTTATCGAAGTTAACGCACCGGAAATCCCGATCATGGACGGTAGTGCCGCTCCGTTTGTTTACCTGCTGCTTGATGCTGGTATCGACGAGCTGAACTGCGCCAAGAAATTTGTTCGCATCAAAGAGACTGTTCGTGTCGAAGATGGCGATAAGTGGGCTGAATTTAAGCCGTACAATGGTTTTTCGCTGGATTTCACCATCGATTTCAACCATCCGGCTATCGATTCCAGCAATCAACGTTATGCGATGAACTTCTCTGCTGATGCATTTATGCGCCAGATCAGCCGTGCGCGTACGTTCGGTTTCATGCGTGATATCGAATACCTGCAGTCTCGTGGTTTGTGCCTGGGCGGCAGTTTCGATTGTGCCATCGTTGTTGACGATTATCGCGTACTGAACGAAGACGGCCTGCGTTTTGAAGACGAATTTGTGCGTCACAAAATGCTCGACGCGATCGGTGACTTGTTCATGTGCGGTCACAACATTATTGGTGCATTTACCGCTTATAAATCCGGTCATGCACTGAATAACAAATTGTTGCAGGCTGTCCTGGCAAAACAGGAAGCCTGGGAATATGTGACCTTCCAGGACGACGCAGAACTGCCGTTGGCCTTCAAAGCGCCTTCAGCAGTACTGGCATAACGACATTTATACTGTCGTATAAAATTCGACTGGCAAATCTGGCACTCTCTCCGGCCAGGTGAACCAGTCGTTTTTTTTTGAATTTTATAAGAGCGATAAGAAACGGTGCGAACGCTGTTTTCTTAAGCACTTTTACGCACAACTCATCTTCATTCCTGCTGTGGACTTCGGGCTTTAATGATAAGATTTGTGCGCTAAATACGTTTGAATACGATCGGGATGGCAATAACGTGAGTGGAATACTGACGCGCTGGCGACAGTTTGGTAAACGCTACTTCTGGCCGCATCTCTTATTAGGGATGGTCGCGGCGAGTTTAGGTTTGCCTGCGCTCAGCAATGCCGCCGAGCCGAACGCGCCCGCAAAAGCGACAACTCGCAACCACGAGCCTTCCGCCAAAGTTAACTTTAGTCAGTTGGCTTTGCTGGAAGCGAACACGCGCCGCCCGAACTCAAACTATTCCGTTGATTACTGGCATCAGCACGCAATTCGCACGGTAATCCGTCATCTTTCCTTTGCAATGGCGCCGCAAACGCTGCCTGTTGCCGAAGAATCTCTGCCTCTTCAGGCGCAACATCTTGCTTTACTGGATACGCTCAGCGCGCTGCTGACTCAGGAAGGCACGCCGTCTGAAAATGATTATCGCATTGATTATGCGCATTTTACCCCGCAAACAACATTTAGCACGCCCGTCTGGATAAGCCTGGCGCAAGGCATCCGTGCAGGCCCTCAACGCTTCAGCTAACAACAATAAACCTTTACTTCATTTTATTAACTCCGCAACGCGGGGCGTTTGAGATTTTATTATGCTAATCAAATTATTAACTAAAGTTTTCGGTAGTCGTAACGATCGTACCCTGCGCCGGATGCGCAAAGTCGTCAATGTCATCAATGCCATGGAACCGGAGATGGAAAAACTCTCCGACGAAGAGTTGAAGGGAAAAACCGCAGAGTTTCGCGCGCGCCTGGAAAAAGGCGAAGTGCTGGAAAATCTGATCCCGGAAGCCTTCGCAGTCGTTCGTGAAGCAAGTAAGCGCGTCTTTGGTATGCGTCACTTCGATGTACAGTTGCTCGGCGGTATGGTTCTTAATGAACGTTGCATCGCGGAAATGCGTACTGGTGAAGGTAAAACCCTGACCGCAACGCTGCCTGCTTACCTGAACGCATTAACCGGTAAAGGTGTGCACGTTGTTACCGTCAACGACTATCTGGCGCAACGTGACGCTGAAAACAACCGTCCGCTGTTTGAATTCCTCGGCCTGACTGTCGGCGTCAACCTGCCGGGAATGCCTGCGCCGGCAAAGCGTGAAGCCTATGCGGCTGACATCACTTACGGTACGAACAACGAATACGGCTTCGACTACCTGCGCGACAACATGGCATTCAGCCCTGAAGAACGTGTACAGCGTAAACTGCACTATGCGCTGGTGGACGAAGTGGACTCCATCCTGATCGATGAAGCACGTACGCCGCTGATCATTTCCGGCCCGGCTGAAGACAGCTCGGAAATGTATAAGCGAGTGAACAAAATCATTCCGCACCTGATCCGTCAGGAAAAAGAAGACTCCGAAACCTTCCAGGGCGAAGGCCACTTCTCGGTTGATGAAAAATCTCGCCAGGTGAACCTGACCGAACGTGGTCTGGTGCTGATTGAAGAACTGCTGGTGAAAGAAGGCATCATGGCGGAAGGTGAGTCACTGTACTCTCCGGCCAACATCATGCTGATGCACCACGTAACGGCGGCGCTGCGTGCCCACGCGCTGTTTACTCGCGACGTCGATTACATCGTTAAAGATGGCGAAGTTATCATCGTTGACGAACACACCGGTCGTACCATGCAGGGGCGTCGCTGGTCCGATGGTCTGCACCAGGCTGTTGAAGCCAAAGAAGGTGTGCAGATCCAGAACGAAAACCAGACGCTGGCTTCTATCACCTTCCAGAACTACTTCCGCCTGTATGAAAAACTGGCGGGGATGACCGGTACTGCTGATACCGAAGCATTCGAATTCAGCTCAATTTACAAGCTGGATACCGTAGTCGTTCCGACTAACCGTCCGATGATTCGTAAAGATCTGCCAGACCTGGTCTACATGACTGAAGCGGAAAAAATTCAGGCAATTATCGAAGATATCAAAGAACGTACTGCGAAAGGCCAGCCGGTGCTGGTGGGTACTATCTCCATCGAAAAATCGGAGCTGGTGTCAAACGAACTGACCAAAGCTGGTATCAAACACAACGTCCTGAACGCCAAATTCCACGCCAACGAAGCGGCGATTGTTGCTCAGGCAGGTTATCCGGCAGCGGTGACTATCGCGACCAACATGGCGGGTCGTGGTACTGACATTGTGCTCGGTGGTAGCTGGCAGGCAGAAGTTGCCACGCTGGAAAACCCGACCGCAGAGCAAATTGAAAAAATCAAAGCCGACTGGCAGGTACGTCACGACGCGGTACTGGCGGCAGGTGGTCTGCATATCATCGGCACCGAACGTCACGAATCTCGTCGTATCGATAACCAGCTGCGCGGTCGTTCTGGTCGTCAGGGGGATGCCGGTTCTTCCCGTTTCTACCTGTCGATGGAAGATGCGCTGATGCGTATTTTCGCCTCTGATCGCGTTTCCGGCATGATGCGTAAACTCGGGATGAAACCAGGCGAAGCCATTGAGCACCCGTGGGTGACCAAAGCGATTGCTAACGCCCAGCGTAAAGTTGAAAGTCGTAACTTCGATATTCGTAAGCAATTGCTGGAATATGATGACGTGGCCAACGACCAGCGTCGTGCCATTTACTCCCAGCGTAACGAACTGCTGGATGTCAGCGATGTGAGCGAAACCATCAACAGCATTCGTGAAGATGTGTTCAAAGCGACCATCGATGCCTACATTCCGCCACAGTCACTGGAAGAAATGTGGGATATTCCGGGTCTGCAGGAACGTCTGAAAAACGATTTCGACCTCGATTTGCCAATTGCCGAGTGGCTGGACAAAGAGCCTGAACTGCATGAAGAGACGCTGCGTGAACGTATTCTGACACAGTCCATTGAAGTGTATCAGCGTAAAGAAGAAGTGGTTGGCGCTGAGATGATGCGTCACTTCGAGAAAGGCGTGATGTTGCAAACGCTCGACTCCCTGTGGAAAGAGCACCTGGCGGCGATGGATTATCTGCGTCAGGGTATCCACCTGCGTGGCTATGCGCAGAAAGATCCGAAGCAGGAATACAAACGTGAATCGTTCTCCATGTTTGCAGCGATGCTGGAGTCGTTGAAATATGAAGTTATCAGTACGCTGAGCAAAGTTCAGGTACGTATGCCTGAAGAGGTTGAGGAGCTGGAACAACAGCGTCGTATGGAAGCCGAGCGTTTAGCGCAAATGCAGCAGCTTAGCCATCAGGATGACGACTCTGCAGCCGCAGCTGCACTGGCGGCGCAAACCGGTGAACGCAAAGTAGGACGTAACGATCCTTGCCCGTGCGGTTCTGGTAAAAAATACAAGCAGTGTCATGGCCGCCTGCAATAAAAGCTAACAGTTGAAATAAAAGGCGCAGGATTCTGCGCCTTTTTTATAGGTTTAAGACAATGAAAAAGCTGCAAATTGCGGTAGGTATTATTCGCAACGAGAACAATGAAATCTTTATAACGCGTCGCGCAGCAGATGCGCACATGGCGAATAAACTGGAGTTTCCCGGCGGTAAAATTGAAATGGGCGAAACGCCGGAACAGGCGGTGGTGCGTGAACTTCAGGAAGAAGTCGGGATTACCCCACAACATTTTTCGCTATTTGAAAAACTGGAATATGAATTCCCGGACAGGCATATAACTCTGTGGTTCTGGCTGGTCGAAAGCTGGGAAGGGGAGCCGTGGGGTAAAGAAGGGCAACCCGGTAAGTGGATGTCGCTGGTCGGTCTTAATGCCGATGATTTTCCGCCAGCCAATGAACCGGTAATTGCGAAGCTTAAACGTCTGTAGGTCAGATAAGGCGTTTTCGCCGCATCCGACATTCGCACACGATGCCTGATGCGACGCTGGCGCGTCTTATCAGGCCTAAAGGGATTTCTAACTCATTGATAAATTTGTTTTTGTAGGTCGGATAAGGCGTTCACGCCGCATCCGACATTTGCACAAGATGCCTGATGCGACGCTGTCCGCGTCTTATCAGGCCTACGTGCGGCATCAGACAAAATGTTACTGCTTTGGCTCTTCGCTCCAGTCATCACTCTCAGAAAGATCGCCGCTGCTGGGGATTCGTTTTTCTTCAGCAGCCCATTCTCCGAGGTCGATCAACTGACAACGTTTGCAACAAAATGGCCGAAACGGGCTGATTTCACCCCACACCACAGTTTTCCCGCAGGTTGGGCAATTCACCGTAATAGTTTCTGACATCGTAACTCCTTAGCAGCAAGCCAGTTCAAAATCCAGGCGCTCTGGCACCAGACCATTTTCACTGTCCAGCGGCATAAAACGAATCGCAAAACGGCTTTTATGACCGGAAATTTGCGGATAAAGCTGTGAATCAAGCGCCAGATTCAGCCGCAGCAGATCAGCGTCTTCGCCATTATCCTGATAAAAACCGTTCAGGCTGGTTTGTTTACGAAAAGGAGCCGACTGGCGAATCAGATCCAGCACCATGCTAAGTGCCTGGGTGAGCGGGTCCAGGCTGGCAATCCAGGTTTCTACCTGGCTGTCACGCTGTGACTGGGGTAAATGTAGCCAAATATGCAAAGTGGGCAAATCAAAGCTACAACAGCCGCCAGGTATGCTCAGACGCTGACGCACTAAGGCAATCAGCCTGTCTTCACGCAGAAATTGCCCGATACGCGGCGCAGAAATCAACACGCTACCCGCTGCTTTTAACTGCTGAATTAATGCTTCAATACGGCTCTGATCAACGCCTGGCACGCCAATCCAGGTCTGGAGTTTACGTTGCTGGCGGTCAAGCTCTTTCAATAGCTCAGTGCGCACTTCTCCGCGCTCGAAAACATCCAGCAATTCACTGACATTACGGAAGAAATGCAGAGCGCCAGCGTAGTCAACAATGGGTAAATTTACGGTGAGTTGTTGAATTAAAAACTCAATGCGCAGCCATGTACGCATTTTTTCATTTAGTGGATGTTCAAAAAGGACCTGGGTCTGCATTACGGTTTTTCCTGTGAGACAAACTGCGACGCAAGCTGCAAATAGTGTGCGTGCAGGCGGGCAACATCCGATGCAATAGCATCCGGTGCGCCGTTATTATCAATGACGTCATCTGCCACGGCAAGACGGGCTTCGCGCGTTGCCTGGGCAGCAAGAATTTGTTCGACATGCTCGCGAGTAACATCATCGCGCTGCATGGTACGCTTAAGTTGCGTTTCTGGGCTGACATCCACCACCAGCACACGATTCGCTTTTTTATACAGTGAGTTTTCTACCAGCAATGGCACAACCCACAGTATATAGGGGGAAGTTGCCTGCTGGATCTGACCTTGCGTCTCCTGCTGAATCAGCGGATGCAGCAGGGCGTTAAGCCAGTTTTTCTCTTCCGGGTTGGCGAAGATCCGCTCGCGCAAGACCCGGCGCTGCAATGAGCCATCAGCAGCAATCATGTCAGCGCCAAAGTGTTCAGCAATGGCACGTAGCGCAGGTGCACCTGGTTCAACCACCTGACGCGCAATAATATCGGCATCAATGACGTTAATTCCGAGGTCTGCAAACGCATTTGCAACGGTACTCTTGCCACTGCCAATGCCTCCCGTTAAGGCAACTATATACCTCATAATTTATATTCCCGGGAATTCATCATGATTATCAAAACGTTAAAAATGAGCGTACAAAAGCGAAATTGATGGAACGTTCGCTCATTATTTACCAGGTAAATTTATGGGATTGTAGCGTAAAAAAAGACAATTTCGCAGTCTTGCGCCACATCGATTAGTGCGTATGATAGCGTCACTGGAGTTGCGCTCTTATCCTTATAGCCATTAACCCCAGGAATCCGCACATGCGTATTGAAGAAGATCTGAAGTTAGGTTTTAAAGACGTCCTCATCCGTCCTAAACGTTCTACTCTTAAAAGTCGTTCCGATGTTGAACTGGAGCGTCAATTCACCTTCAAACATTCAGGTCAGAGCTGGTCCGGCGTGCCGATTATCGCCGCGAATATGGACACCGTAGGCACTTTTTCCATGGCCTCTGCGCTGGCTTCTTTTGATATTCTTACCGCTGTGCATAAACACTATTCTGTCGAAGAGTGGCAAGCGTTTATCAACAATTCTTCCGCTGATGTGCTGAAACATGTGATGGTTTCTACCGGCACGTCTGATGCGGATTTCGAAAAAACCAAACAAATTCTCGACCTGAACCCGGCATTAAACTTCGTTTGTATTGACGTGGCGAACGGTTATTCCGAACACTTCGTGCAGTTCGTTGCGAAAGCGCGTGAAGCGTGGCCGACCAAAACCATTTGTGCTGGCAACGTAGTGACTGGTGAAATGTGTGAGGAGCTTATCCTCTCCGGTGCCGATATCGTTAAAGTTGGTATTGGCCCAGGTTCTGTCTGTACAACTCGCGTCAAAACAGGCGTCGGTTATCCGCAACTTTCTGCGGTAATCGAATGTGCCGATGCTGCGCACGGTCTGGGCGGGATGATCGTCAGCGATGGTGGCTGCACCACACCGGGCGATGTCGCGAAAGCCTTTGGCGGCGGTGCTGATTTCGTGATGCTCGGCGGTATGCTGGCAGGCCACGAAGAGAGTGGTGGTCGCATTGTAGAAGAGAACGGCGAGAAATTTATGCTGTTCTACGGCATGAGCTCCGAGTCTGCGATGAAACGCCACGTTGGCGGCGTTGCAGAATATCGCGCTGCAGAAGGTAAAACCGTTAAGCTGCCGCTGCGTGGTCCGGTTGAAAATACCGCGCGTGATATTTTAGGCGGTCTGCGTTCAGCTTGTACATACGTTGGGGCTTCACGCCTGAAAGAGCTGACCAAGCGCACCACGTTTATCCGTGTGCAGGAACAAGAAAACCGTATCTTCAATAACCTGTAATCTCCCAATGCTGGCGTGGATCACCACGCCAGCGTTATCCCATCCCACTCATCGCATCGCCTAAATGGAAAATTGGCAGGTACATTGCCACCACTAGCGTACCGATAATTCCTCCTGTAATGACCAGCAACGCCGGTTCCAGTAAGGCTGCAAGATTATCTGCCAGCGCCAGCGTGTTATCCCGATGATGGTGAGCGAGATTCTCCAGCATGAGATCCAGCGAGCCGGATGCCTCTCCTGTTCTCACTAATTGCAAACAGAGTGGGCTAAACTCACCGGCATTTTTTAGCGCCAGCCAGATGGGCTGACCGTTACTGATATCGTGCTGGATTTGTGTCAGAAGTTGCGCCCAGTACGGGCAGCGCATTGTTTCTCTGACGCTCTCAACCCCTTGTAAAAAAGTAATTCCTGCACTTTGTGTCAGCGCCAGAATCGTAAAAATCTGCGTGAGTTTTTGTCCCCGCATCAGGGAACCCATAATTGGGATGCGTAACAGCAATTTCTGTCGCACGATAAGCCAGGTCGGACGGCGCATCAGCAACTTATTGGCTATCGCCAGCAGAAAGCCGAACAACACCAGCAACCAGCCCCATTCACTACTAAAGTCTGCCAGCGTCATGATCCCCTGCGTTAGCGCCGGTAGTGGGGTATTAAAGGTCTTATAGATAGCGGCAAACTCCGGCAGAACAAAATGCAGCATTGCCATAACCACCATGATTGCCATCGCTAAAATGATGATGGGATAACGCAACGCTGATTTCACTTTGTCGGTCAACTGACGTTGGGCTTTTTGCTGGCGCGCCAGTTCAAAGCAGCATTCATCCAGCTTACCGGTCAGTTCACCCGTGCGGATCGTCGCCTGATAGAGCGGTGGGAAAACCTCTGACCAGGGTAATAAGGCATTGGAAAAGGCAACGCCCTGTTCGAGATCGTGCGCCAGCGATTGCAGCAATACTTGCCATTGCTTACAGGGATGCTGTTCCGCCAGCAGCGCCAGCCCTTCAGAAAGGGTTAAGCCGGCTTTGAGTAGCGTCGCCAGTTGATGAATGACTTCCGCGCTTTTATCTCCTCGCCACTGTGCAGGATTGATGGCGATTCGCTTCAGACGCAGTGGGGTAACCGTCTGTTGCTGTAGCGCAAAAATCAACAAAGTACGGCTTTCTGCCCATAGCATCCCATCTTGCATATTGCCGTCGCCGGTTATGCCATGCCAGCGCCAGAGTTGCTTACTCGCCATGCGGCATCCCCAATACGCGGATTAACTCTTCAAAGGTGGTTAAGCCTTGCTCCACGGCCAGGCAGCCGTTTTCAAAAAGCGTGCGCATTCCCGCCTGTCGGGCGTGCGTTTCCAGCGATTCAACGTCGGTATTAGCGGAAATAATCTGACGTATGACCGGTGTTATAGGCAGAACTTCAAACAAGGCCGTGCGACCATAAAAACCGTGGTAGCAGTGTCTACAACCGGGTGCTTGCCAGCGGGGCAGCGGCGATGTCCATACATTGTCGGGAATATGGATGGGTTCCCCTTGCTGCAGGCGACAATGCGGGCAAAGTTTGCGTACCAGCCGCTGGGCTATCACCAGCGTGAGCGCCGATGAAAGCATCCAGCGAGCAACGCCCATTTGCTGTAAACGCACCAGCGTTTCGCAGGTGGAATTGGTGTGTAGGGTAGACAACACCAGATGACCCGTTTGCGCGGCTTTAATGGCGATTTCTGCCGTTTCGCCATCGCGGATCTCTCCGATCATGATGACATCGGGATCCTGGCGTAATAACGCGCGCAAAACGCCCTGAAAGGTAAGACCGGCACGTGGATGGATTTGCGTCTGGTTTAGCCCGGCGATGGGGATCTCAACCGGATCTTCGACGCTACAAATATTAATATCAGCGGTATTCAGCGTTTGCAGGGCGCTATAAAGCGTGACGGTTTTTCCGCTTCCGGTTGGCCCAGTTACCAGCACCAGTCCTTGTGGTTGCTGTAGGGCATGAGCAAAGTCCGCCAGTTGTAACGGCTGCATTCCCAGCGTGTTGACATCCAGCGCCTGGTTTACCTGCTGTAACAACCGTAATACCACCTTTTCACCGCCCCGACATGGCAAGGTTGCAATACGAAATGAGACGGCGTTCCCTGCCAGTTCGACAGTGAATTGCCCGTCCTGCGGCAGGCGATGTTCCGCAATATCCAGGCTTCCCAGCACTTTTAATCTGGCGGTTAATGCGGCTCCGGCATCCCGTGGAACATCTGGTAAAGGATGCAGCACGCCGTCGATACGCAAGCGGATACGGTAGGCGCTGTTCGCTGGTTCGATATGAATATCAGACGCGCGTTGTTCCAGCGCAGATTGTAACGTTTGGGTCAGCAACTCTGCCTTGAGCTGATGTTTCTCCTGAACGGTTACGGGCAACGTTTGTTGTGAGCGGCTGGCATGGCCTTCCATTTGCTGGCGCGTCCAGCAGGTGATCTCAATGCGTTTAGTGGTGGCAAAATGTAAGGCATCGAGGAATTCATGCGAAGGCGCATCGACTACCGCAACATGAACCACCTCTTCGCTGGCATCCAGCAAGACTCCCTGATAACGCAGACACAGGGCGGTGAGCTGTGAAATATTCATTGCCGCTCCTTAGTTGGCGTCATCAAAGCGGAAGACATCTTCGCAGGCTTGCTGCAATGCGCTGTCACTTTGAATATTGCAGTTGCGCGTCCAGCCGGTGACGCCGTTTGCGTTATCCCAACCCGGTGTCATGATGACGTTTAAACCATTAAGACTTTCTTGCCCGGTCAGCGACACCACGCCCTTCGCCACGCTCATGGCAGAGACATAGCGAGTGGTGGTGGGCGAGGGGATACCATTGCTACCGCCGTCACAGGTGTCTAATCCACCATGTTCCAGCGCGCACAATTCTACGGCAGTACGGTAAGGCACAAAGGTTTGTAGCATGTCGGTGAGTGCTGCTTTGCGCAGGTAGTTCTGATAAGCGGGAATGCCGATGGCGCTTAAAATGGCAATGATGCCAATAACCACCATCAGTTCGATAAGTGTAAAACCGCGTTGCTTGTCCATCTGTTTCGCTCCTTGATTTCGTTGGCGCTACTTTGGCAAACGCCATCGGTACAGGCGAGGGGCAAAAAACGAAACGGGAAGGTGGCTTCCGGGGTTTTTTATTACGTTGCAGCGAAAGACAAGAAATTTGCGAGGCGTTACGAAGAAAGTTGGGGAAGGGAAGATTATCCGCCCGCTACGGAGCGGATAAATCTGTCAGGAATTAGCGAAAACGCATTGAGAGATCGAGTGCCTGTACGTGTTTAGTTAGTGCACCGACGGAGATAAAGTCCACGCCCGTTTCGGCAAATTCGCGCAGTGTTTTGTCGGTGACGTTGCCAGACACTTCCAGTAGCGCCTTGCCGTTGGTGCGTTTGACGGCTTCGCGCATCTGTTCTGTTTCGAAGTTATCCAGCATGATGATATCGGCACCTGCTTTCAGGGCTTCATCAAGTTCTTCCAGATTTTCTACTTCGACTTCTACTGGCGCATCAGGGTGCAGCCAGGACGCTTTTTCGACCGCCTGACGCACTGAGCCGGAGGCAATAATATGGTTTTCTTTGATCAGGAAGGCGTCAGAAAGCCCCAGACGGTGATTCGCTCCGCCGCCGCAAAGTACCGCGTATTTCAGAGCCGAACGCAGACCCGGCAAGGTTTTGCGCGTATCCAACAACTGCGTGTTGGTGCCTTCCAGTAATTCGACATAGTGGCGAACCTTACTGGCAACCCCGGAAAGAGTTTGCACAAAATTGAGCGCCGTGCGTTCGCCCGTTAACAGCACGCGGGATGGGCCTTCAAGTTCGAACAAGGGTTGATTGGCGTGGATGAGTTCGCCGTCATCCACATGCCAAATAATGGTGACATCGTCGCCTGCCAGTTGAATAAACACCTCTTCAACCCAGCGTTTGCCGCAAAATACGCCATTTTCGCGGGTGATCACCGTGGCATGAGAGCGAGAATTTTCCGATAAAAGTTTTGCCGTAATGTCGTTGTTGGCATCAACTGTTCCGCCTAAATCTTCTCGCAGCGCCTGAGCCACCGCGCCGGGGATATCGAGATTAATGCGTTCCAGCAGCTCGTCACGTCGGGTGTCAGGGTTATAGCGGCGAGGCGGCATGTTAAAACTCCAGATAGCTAACGAATCATAAGGTAGAAACATGCTACTCTGAACCGGGTATTAGCACCACATATAAGGAGATCCTGCATGTTGTTAGAACAGGGGTGGCTGGTCGGCGCGCGCCGCGTTCCCTCACCACATTACGATTGCCGCCCGGATGACGAAACACCCACCCTGCTGGTGGTGCACAATATTAGCCTGCCGCCAGGTGAGTTTGGCGGTCCGTGGATTGATGCATTATTCACCGGAACTATTGATCCGCAGGCACATCCCTTCTTTGCTGAGATCGCCCATTTGCGCGTTTCCGCCCACTGTTTGATTCGCCGTGATGGTGAAATTGTCCAGTATGTTCCTTTCGATAAACGCGCCTGGCACGCGGGGATATCTCAGTATCAAGGTCGCGAACGCTGTAATGATTTTTCTATTGGGATTGAGCTGGAAGGCACCGACACGCTGGCTTATACCGATGCGCAGTATCAGCAACTGGCGGCGGTTACGCGGGCGCTGATTCATCGCTATCCAGATATCGCTAATAACATGACGGGGCATTGCGATATTGCGCCGGATCGTAAAACCGATCCTGGTCCTGCATTTGATTGGGCACGGTTTCGTGCGCTGGTCAGCAAGGAGACAACATGACGCTATTCACAACCTTACTGGTGTTAATTTTTGAGCGCCTGTTTAAGTTGGGCGAGCACTGGCAGCTTGATCACCGTCTTGAAGCGTTCTTTCGGCGGGTGAAACATTTTTCGCTGGGGCGCACGTTAGGTATGACCATTATTGCGATGGGGGTGACTTTTTTGCTGTTGCGCGCGTTGCATGGGTTATTGTTCAACGTCCCGACGCTGCTGGTATGGCTGTTGCTTGGTTTGCTGTGTATTGGCGCGGGTAAAGTGCGTCTCCATTATCATGCATATCTGGCAGCCGCTTCACGTAATGATAGCCATGCCCGCTCCACGATGGCTGGCGAACTCACTATGATTCACGGCGTCCCAGCAGGCTGCGATGAACGTGAATACTTGCGTGAACTGCAAAATGCACTGCTGTGGATTAACTTTCGTTTTTACCTGGCGCCGCTGTTCTGGTTGATTGTAGGGGGAACCTGGGGGCCAGTTACGCTGATGGGTTATGCGTTTTTGCGTGCATGGCAATACTGGCTGGCGCGTTACCAGACGCCGCATCATCGTTTACAGTCCGGCATTGATGCCGTGCTTCATGTGCTGGATTGGGTGCCGGTTCGCCTTGCGGGCGTGGTATATGCCTTGATCGGTCACGGAGAGAAAGCATTACCAGCCTGGTTTGCTTCGCTGGGTGATTTCCATACTTCGCAATATCAGGTGTTAACGCGTCTGGCGCAGTTCTCTCTGGCGCGTGAACCGCATGTTGATAAGGTGGAGACGCCGAAAGCAGCGGTTTCAATGGCGAAGAAAACTTCGTTCGTGGTTGTGGTGGTGATTGCGCTACTGACGATTTACGGAGCGTTAGTGTAAAAATTGTAGCCCTCACCCAGCGCGGGTGAGGGCGTAGAGAAATTAATGCGCTTTTACGGCTTTTGCGGTTTTCTCTTTAAACAGATAGCCGATGCCTAACACGAGCAGCCATACCGGGATCAGGTAAACCGAAATCGCCATTCCCGGCGTCATCAGCATAATTACCAATACCGCCGCCATAAACAGCAGGCAGATCCAGTTACCCAGCGGATAGAGCAGAGCAGGGAAACGGGTAGCCACACCTTGTGCTTGTTTGGCGCGACGGAATTTCATATGCGCAAGGCTAATCATCGCCCAGTTGATCACTAGTGCAGATACCACCAGCGCCATTAACAGTCCGAATGCGGACTCTGGGGCAAGGTAGTTAATCAGTACGCACAATGCCGTAACCAACGCAGAGACCAGAATGGTGTTTACCGGTACGCCGCGTTTATCGACGGAAGCGAGCATTTTCGGTGCGTTCCCCTGTTGTGCCAGACCGAACAACATACGGCTGTTGCAGTAGACGCAACTGTTGTAAACCGAAAGCGCCGCCGTCAACACCACGATATTCAGGGCGTTAGCGACAAAAGTATCGCCCAACTCGTGGAAGATCAGCACAAACGGACTGGTATCGGCGGTAACGCGCGTCCACGGCATCAGGGAGAGCAGAACGGCTAAGGAACCAATGTAGAAAATCAGGATGCGGTAGATAACCTGGTTAGTCGCTTTGGGAATACTTTGCTCCGGGTTATCTGCTTCTGCTGCGGTGATGCCTACCAGTTCCAGACCACCGAACGAGAACATGATAATCGCCATCATCATTACCAGCCCGGTGAAGCCGTGCGGCAGGAAGCCACCTTGATCCCAGAGGTTGCTAACGCTCGCCTGCGGGCCACCGTTGCCGCTGAACAGCAGCCAGCCACCGAAGATGATCATCGCCACCACCGCGATAACTTTGATAATGGCAAACCAGAACTCCATCTCGCCAAACACTTTAACGTTGGTCAGGTTGATGGCGTTGATCACCACAAAGAATACGGCGGCCGAAGCCCAGGTGGGGATTTCCGGATACCAGAACTGAATGTATTTGCCGACGGCAGTAAGCTCTGCCATGGCAACTAAAACGTACAGTACCCAGTAGTTCCAGCCAGAGGCGAAACCAGCAAAACTGCCCCAGTATTTATAAGCAAAGTGGCTGAAGGAGCCTGCTACCGGTTCTTCGACTACCATTTCACCTAACTGACGCATGATCAGAAAGGCGATAAAACCGGCAATAGCGTAACCCAGGATAATCCCTGGCCCTGCGGACTGTATTACGGAGGCGCTTCCCAGGAATAGTCCTGTCCCTATCGCGCCACCCAGCGCGATAAGCTGGATATGGCGGTTTTTAAGGCCGCGCTTTAGCTGCTCGCCGTGCTGTTGACCTTCCATCATGAAACCTCGTGCGGTGATTGTTTTTTTGATCTACGCAGTGATGCGTGTGTAAGTTTGCAATTCCGTTTGTTGTATTAATTTGTTTACATCAAAAGCGTTTGAATTGTTACAAAGGGACTTCCGTCAGATCAAGAATAATGGTATGCGCCAGTGAATGCACTCGCTTTATGCCAGGTTGAAGATGAGTTGCCTAAAAAGAAATCGTTTGTAAAGGAAAGCCCCGAAACACCCCATCGCAATAAATGAATATAAATTCATTTTAATGGCATTAAAAATCGAAAAATTGGTAAGTGAATCGGTTCAATTTGGATTTTTATAGTTTAATAAACGTTAAAAAAACCATTGCTCACGTAAAGTCTACATTTGCGCATAGTTACAATTTTGAAACGTCATATGTGTCAAGTTGTTAAAATGTGCACAGTTTCATGATTTCAATCAAAACCTGTATGGACATAAGGTGAATACTTTGTTACTTTAGCGTCACAGACATGAAATTGGTAAGACCAATTGACTTCGGCAAGTGGCTTAAGACAGGAACTCATGGCCTACAGCAAAATCCGCCAACCAAAACTCTCCGATGTGATTGAGCAGCAACTGGAGTTTTTGATCCTCGAAGGCACACTTCGTCCGGGCGAAAAACTCCCACCGGAACGCGAACTGGCGAAACAGTTCGACGTCTCCCGTCCCTCCTTGCGTGAGGCGATTCAACGTCTCGAAGCGAAGGGCTTGTTGCTTCGTCGCCAGGGTGGCGGCACTTTTGTCCAGAGCAGCCTCTGGCAAAGTTTCAGCGATCCGCTGGTGGAGCTGCTCTCCGACCATCCTGAATCACAGTATGACTTGCTCGAAACACGACACGCCCTGGAAGGTATCGCCGCTTATTACGCCGCGCTGCGTAGTACCGATGAAGACAAGGAACGCATCCGTGAACTCCATCACGCCATAGAGCTGGCGCAGCAGTCTGGCGATCTGGACGCGGAATCAAACGCCGTACTCCAGTATCAGATTGCCGTCACCGAAGCGGCCCACAATGTGGTTTTGCTTCATCTGCTAAGGTGTATGGAGCCGATGTTGGCTCAGAATGTCCGTCAGAACTTCGAATTGCTCTATTCGCGTCGCGAGATGCTGCCGCTGGTGAGTAGTCACCGCACCCGCATATTCGAAGCGATTATGGCCGGTAAGCCGGAAGAAGCGCGCGAAGCATCACATCGCCATCTGGCCTTTATCGAAGAAATTTTGCTCGACAGAAGCCGTGAAGAGAGTCGCCGTGAGCGTTCTCTGCGCCGTCTGGAGCAACGAAAGAATTAGTGATTTTTCTGGTGAAAATTAGCCAGAAGATGTTGTAAATCAAGCGCATATAAAAGCGCGGCAACTAAACGTAGAACCTGTCTTATTGAGCTTTCCGGTGAGAGTTCAATGGGACAGGTTCCAGAAAACTCAACGTTATTAGATAGATAAGGAATAACCCATGTCAGAACGTTTCCCAAATGACGTGGATCCGATCGAAACTCGCGACTGGCTCCAGGCGATCGAATCGGTCATCCGTGAAGAAGGTGTTGAGCGTGCTCAGTATCTGATCGACCAACTGCTTGCTGAAGCCCGCAAAGGCGGAGTCAACGTAGCCGCAGGCACCGGCGTCAGCAACTACATCAACACCATCCCCGTTGAAGAACAACCGGAGTATCCGGGTAATCTGGAACTGGAACGCCGTATTCGTTCAGCTATCCGCTGGAACGCCATCATGACGGTTCTGCGTGCATCCAAAAAAGATCTGGAACTGGGCGGCCACATGGCATCCTTCCAGTCTTCCGCAACCATTTATGATGTGTGCTTTAACCACTTCTTCCGTGCACGCAACGAGCAGGATGGCGGCGACCTGGTTTACTTCCAGGGTCACATCTCTCCGGGCGTTTACGCTCGTGCTTTCCTGGAAGGTCGTCTGACTCAGGAGCAGCTCGATAACTTCCGTCAGGAAGTTCACGGCAATGGCCTCTCTTCCTATCCGCACCCGAAACTGATGCCGGAATTCTGGCAGTTCCCGACCGTATCTATGGGTCTGGGACCGATTGGTGCTATTTACCAGGCTAAATTCCTGAAATATCTGGAACACCGTGGCCTGAAAGATACCTCTAAACAGACCGTTTACGCGTTCCTCGGCGACGGTGAAATGGACGAACCGGAATCCAAAGGTGCGATCACCATCGCTACCCGTGAAAAACTGGATAACCTGGTCTTCGTTATCAACTGTAACCTGCAGCGTCTTGACGGCCCGGTCACCGGTAACGGCAAGATCATCAACGAACTGGAAGGCATCTTCGAAGGTGCTGGCTGGAACGTGATCAAAGTGATGTGGGGTAGCCGTTGGGATGAACTGCTGCGTAAAGATACCAGCGGTAAACTGATCCAGCTGATGAACGAAACCGTTGACGGCGACTACCAGACCTTCAAATCGAAAGATGGCGCGTACGTTCGTGAACACTTCTTCGGTAAATATCCTGAAACCGCAGCACTGGTTGCAGACTGGACTGACGAGCAGATCTGGGCACTGAACCGTGGCGGTCACGATCCGAAGAAAATCTACGCTGCATTCAAGAAAGCGCAGGAAACTAAAGGCAAAGCGACGGTAATCCTTGCTCATACCATTAAAGGTTACGGCATGGGCGACGCGGCTGAAGGTAAAAACATCGCGCACCAGGTTAAGAAAATGAACATGGACGGCGTGCGTCACATCCGCGACCGTTTCAATGTGCCGGTGTCTGATGCAGATATCGAAAAACTGCCGTACATCACCTTCCCGGAAGGTTCTGAAGAGCATACCTATCTGCACGCTCAGCGTCAGAAACTGCACGGTTATCTGCCAAGCCGTCAGCCGAACTTCACCGAGAAGCTTGAGCTGCCGAGCCTGCAAGACTTCGGCGCGCTGCTGGAAGAGCAGAGCAAAGAGATCTCTACCACTATCGCTTTCGTTCGTGCCCTGAACGTGATGCTGAAGAACAAGTCGATCAAAGACCGCCTGGTGCCGATCATCGCCGACGAAGCGCGTACTTTCGGTATGGAAGGTCTGTTCCGTCAGATTGGTATCTACAGCCCGAACGGTCAGCAGTACACCCCGCAGGACCGCGAGCAGGTTGCTTACTATAAAGAAGACGAGAAAGGTCAGATTCTGCAGGAAGGGATCAACGAGCTGGGCGCAGGTTGTTCCTGGCTGGCAGCGGCGACCTCTTACAGCACCAACAACCTGCCGATGATTCCGTTCTACATCTATTACTCGATGTTCGGCTTCCAGCGTATCGGCGATCTGTGCTGGGCAGCTGGCGACCAGCAAGCGCGTGGCTTCCTGATCGGCGGTACTTCCGGTCGTACCACCCTGAACGGCGAAGGTCTGCAGCACGAAGATGGTCACAGCCACATTCAGTCGCTGACTATCCCGAACTGTATCTCTTACGACCCGGCTTACGCTTACGAAGTTGCTGTCATCATGCATGACGGTCTGGAGCGTATGTACGGTGAAAAACAAGAGAACGTTTACTACTACATCACTACGCTGAACGAAAACTACCACATGCCGGCAATGCCGGAAGGTGCTGAGGAAGGTATCCGTAAAGGTATCTACAAACTCGAAACCATTGAAGGTAGCAAAGGTAAAGTTCAGCTGCTGGGTTCCGGTTCTATTCTGCGTCACGTCCGTGAAGCAGCACAGATCCTGGCGAAAGATTACGGCGTAGGTTCTGACGTATATAGCGTGACCTCCTTCACCGAACTGGCGCGTGATGGTCAGGATTGTGAACGCTGGAACATGCTGCACCCGCTGGAAACTCCGCGCGTTCCGTACATTGCTCAGGTGATGAACGACGCTCCGGCAGTGGCATCTACCGACTATATGAAACTGTTCGCTGAGCAGGTTCGTACTTACGTACCGGCTGACGACTACCGCGTCCTGGGTACTGATGGCTTCGGTCGTTCCGACAGCCGTGAGAACCTGCGTCACCACTTCGAAGTTGATGCTTCCTATGTAGTGGTTGCGGCGCTGGGCGAACTGGCTAAACGTGGCGAAATCGATAAGAAAGTGGTTGCTGACGCAATCGCCAAATTCAACATCGATGCAGAAAAAGTTAACCCGCGTCTGGCGTAAGAGGTAAAAGAATAATGGCTATCGAAATCAAAGTACCGGACATCGGGGCTGATGAAGTTGAAATCACCGAGATCCTGGTCAAAGTGGGCGACAAAGTTGAAGCCGAACAGTCGCTGATCACCGTAGAAGGCGACAAAGCCTCTATGGAAGTTCCGTCTCCGCAGGCAGGTATTGTTAAAGAGATCAAAGTCTCTGTTGGCGATAAAACCCAGACCGGTGCACTTATTATGATTTTCGATTCCGCCGACGGTGCAGCTGACGCTGCACCTGCTCAGGCAGAAGAGAAGAAAGAAGCAGCTCCGGCAGCAGCACCAGCGGCAGCGGCGGCAAAAGACGTTAACGTTCCGGATATCGGCAGCGACGAAGTCGAAGTGACCGAAATCCTGGTGAAAGTGGGCGATAAAGTTGAAGCTGAACAGTCGCTGATCACCGTAGAAGGCGACAAGGCTTCTATGGAAGTTCCGGCGCCGTTTGCGGGCACCGTGAAAGAGATCAAAGTGAATGTTGGCGACAAAGTGTCCACCGGCTTGCTGATCATGATCTTCGAAGTTGCGGGTGAAGCAGGTGCGGCAGCTCCGGCTCCGGCGGCTAAACAGGAAGCAGCTCCGGCAGCAGCACCTGCGCCAGCGGCTGGCGTGAAAGAAGTTAACGTTCCGGATATCGGCGGTGACGAAGTTGAAGTGACCGAAGTGATGGTGAAAGTGGGCGACAAAGTTGCCGCTGAACAGTCACTGATCACCGTGGAAGGCGACAAAGCCTCTATGGAAGTTCCGGCTCCGTTTGCAGGTGTTGTGAAGGAACTGAAAGTCAACGTTGGCGATAAAGTGAAAACTGGTTCGCTGATTATGATCTTCGAAGTTGAAGGCGCAGCGCCTGCGGCGGCTCCGGCGAAACAGGAAGCGGCAGCGCCGGCTCCGGCAGCAAAAGCTGAAGCTCCGGCAGCAGCACCGGCTGCGAAAGCCGAAGGCAAATCTGAATTTGCTGAAAACGACGCTTACGTTCACGCGACTCCGCTGATCCGTCGTCTGGCTCGCGAGTTTGGCGTTAACCTGGCGAAAGTGAAGGGCACAGGCCGTAAAGGTCGTATCCTGCGCGAAGACGTTCAGGTTTACGTGAAAGAAGCTATCAAACGTGCAGAAGCGGCTCCGGCGGCGACTGGCGGCGGTATCCCAGGCATGTTGCCGTGGCCGAAGGTGGACTTCAGCAAGTTTGGTGAAATCGAAGAAGTGGAACTGGGCCGTATCCAGAAAATCTCTGGCGCGAACCTGAGCCGTAACTGGGTGATGATCCCGCATGTTACTCACTTCGACAAAACCGATATCACCGAGCTGGAAGCGTTCCGTAAACAGCAGAACGAAGAAGCAGCGAAACGTAAGCTGGATGTGAAGATCACCCCGGTTGTCTTCATCATGAAAGCCGTTGCTGCGGCGCTTGAGCAGATGCCTCGCTTCAACAGTTCTCTGTCGGAAGACGGTCAGCGTCTGACCCTGAAGAAATACATCAACATCGGTGTGGCGGTGGATACCCCGAACGGTCTGGTTGTTCCGGTATTCAAAGACGTCAACAAGAAAGGCATCATCGAGCTGTCTCGCGAGCTGATGACCATTTCCAAGAAAGCGCGTGACGGTAAGCTGACTGCAAGCGAAATGCAGGGCGGTTGCTTTACCATCTCCAGTATCGGCGGCCTGGGTACTACCCACTTCGCGCCGATTGTGAACGCACCGGAAGTGGCTATCCTCGGCGTTTCCAAGTCCGCGATGGAGCCGGTGTGGAATGGTAAAGAGTTCGTGCCGCGTCTGATGCTGCCGATTTCTCTCTCCTTCGACCACCGCGTGATCGACGGTGCTGATGGTGCCCGTTTCATTACCATCATTAACAACACGCTGTCTGATATTCGCCGTCTGGTGATGTAAATAAAAGAGCCGGCCCAACGGCCGGCTTTTTTCTGGTAATCTCATGAATGTATTGAGATTATTAGCGAATAGACAAATCGGTTGCCGTTTGTTGTTTAAAAATTGTTAACAATTTTGTAAAATACCGACGGATAGAACGACCCGGTGGATAATGGGCGTCATAAAAAAAACGTCAGACCCGCCGGAGATAAATATATAGAGGTCATGATGAGTACTGAAATCAAAACTCAGGTCGTGGTACTTGGGGCAGGCCCCGCAGGTTACTCTGCTGCCTTCCGTTGCGCTGATTTAGGTCTGGAAACCGTAATCGTAGAACGCTACAACACCCTCGGCGGTGTTTGCCTGAACGTCGGCTGTATCCCTTCTAAAGCACTGCTGCACGTAGCAAAAGTTATCGAAGAAGCCAAAGCTCTGGCTGAACACGGTATCGTCTTCGGTGAACCGAAAACTGATATCGACAAGATTCGTACCTGGAAAGAGAAAGTGATCAATCAGCTGACCGGTGGTCTGGCTGGTATGGCGAAAGGCCGCAAAGTAAAAGTGGTCAACGGTCTGGGTAAATTCACCGGGGCAAACACCCTGGAAGTTGAAGGTGAGAACGGTAAAACCGTGATCAACTTCGACAACGCGATCATCGCAGCGGGTTCTCGCCCGATCCAACTGCCGTTTATTCCGCATGAAGATCCGCGTATCTGGGACTCCACTGACGCGCTGGAACTGAAAGAAGTACCAGAACGCCTGCTGGTTATGGGTGGCGGTATCATCGGTCTGGAAATGGGAACCGTATACCACGCGCTGGGTTCACAGATTGACGTGGTTGAAATGTTCGACCAGGTTATCCCGGCAGCTGACAAAGACATCGTTAAAGTCTTCACCAAACGTATCAGCAAGAAATTCAACCTGATGCTGGAAACCAAAGTCACTGCTGTTGAAGCGAAAGAAGACGGTATTTATGTGACGATGGAAGGCAAAAAAGCACCGGCTGAACCGCAGCGTTACGACGCCGTGCTGGTAGCGATTGGTCGTGTGCCGAACGGTAAAAACCTCGACGCAGGCAAAGCTGGCGTGGAAGTTGACGACCGTGGCTTCATCCGCGTTGATAAACAACTGCGTACCAACGTACCGCACATCTTTGCTATCGGCGATATCGTCGGTCAGCCGATGCTGGCACACAAAGGTGTTCACGAAGGTCACGTTGCTGCTGAAGTTATCGCCGGTAAGAAACACTACTTCGATCCGAAAGTTATCCCGTCTATCGCTTATACCGAACCAGAAGTTGCATGGGTGGGTCTGACCGAGAAAGAAGCGAAAGAGAAAGGCATCAGCTACGAAACCGCCACCTTCCCGTGGGCTGCTTCTGGTCGTGCTATCGCTTCCGACTGCGCAGACGGTATGACCAAACTGATTTTCGACAAAGAATCTCACCGTGTGATCGGTGGTGCAATTGTCGGTACTAACGGCGGCGAGCTGCTGGGTGAAATCGGTCTGGCAATCGAAATGGGTTGTGACGCGGAAGACATCGCGCTGACCATCCACGCGCACCCGACTCTGCACGAGTCTGTGGGTCTGGCGGCAGAAATATTCGAAGGTAGCATCACCGACCTGCCGAACCCGAAAGCGAAGAAGAAGTAATTCTTCGTGTGCCGGAACATCCGGCAAATTAAGAAGCGGCTATTCTGGCCGCTTCAGATTGTTGACAAAGTGCTCGTTGTTGATGCCGGATGCGGCGTAAACGCCTTATCCGGCCTACAAAATCATGCAAATTCAATGCATTGCAGGTGCCGTGTAGGCCCGATAAACTTGCGCATCGGGCGATTCGATGTTTGTCATCAGTCTTAAGCGGCTAACAACGCCGCTTTTTTTACGCCTGCAATTTACCTTTCCAGTCTTCTTGCTCCACGCTCAGACAACCGTTCACGTACCGCTGACCGTTGCTCGTTATTCAGCCTGGCAATATGGTTACTGTCGTTTAGACGTTGCGGGCGGTTCTCCTGAACTTTCTCCCGAAAAACCTGACGTTGTTCAGGAGATGCCGATTGAATACGCTGGCGGGCGTTATCACGCTGTTGTTGGTTCAATGGGCGCTGCTCTGGTGATGCGGACTGAATACGCTCACGCGCTGCCTCTCTTTGCTGCTGGTTCTGCGGGTTAGTCTGCATTTTCTCGCGTACCGCCTGGCGCTGTTCGGGTGACGCGGACTGAATACGCTGACGCGCCGCCTCTCTTCGCTGCTGGTTCTGCGGGTTAGTTCGCATTTTCTCGCGTACCGCCTGGCGCTGCTCAGGTGACGCGGACTGATAACGCTGACGAGCGGCATCCTTTTGCTGCTGGGTCAGTGGTTGGCGACGGCTGAACTCGCGAAAATCTTCATAATTGCCATAGTGTTCCGCTTCATTAAATCGCTGTGCCGCAGCCTGACGCTGGGTATCGCGTGTAGTCTCAGGTGTGGAGTGTGTTCGTTGCCGAAACTGGCTTGCCGCAGCCTGACGCTGACTGTCGCGCGACGGTGCAGGTAGCGACGTGGCGCTCATGCCGCCACTGACATCGGTTTGATGAAACCGCTTTGCCATATCCCTGTCATGATAAGGCACACCATCTCGATAGTTTGGGTTGTGCCGCCATGCCATATTCTTATCAGTAAGATGCTCACCGGTGATGCGGTTGAAATTGTTGACGTCGATATTGATGTTGTCACCGTTGTGTTGCCAGCCGTTGCCGTCACGATGACCGCCATCGTGATGATAATCATCATCGTCATGATGATGATGGTCATGATCGTCGTCATCCCAGTCGATGCTGCTGAATAACGCGTATGTAGTGGCGACGCCCATGCTGTAGCCGAAACCGCGCACAAAGCTGTCAACAAACGGTTCTCCGGCTGGCGGCGGCAGATAAACCGGCGGATACGCGGAATTGGCCCAGTTCCCGTAAACCACGGTCGGGTTATAGTTGGGAATATAAACCATATCCGGATTGGTTGGTTCGATAGTTATTACGGTTGGTGCAGGCTCTGCAATGACGGGGCTGGCTGTTGAAACGGTATTGGATTGTATGACGGGAGCCGTGACAGCCTGTTTTACCGGTACAGCTTTCTTCGTTGCCGTAATGACTTTCTGTTCGGTTGATGACTTCAGCGATCCGGTTTGTTGCGCCAGTTGACGCAAACGCTGTACCGAGTCCATTACATCCTGCGGCTGCGCCAGAAACGCATCGCCGAGGTTTTGTACCCACTGCGGGTTTTCGCCCATCAATGCCATCAGCTGTGGAAACGCCACCAGTGATTTGACGCTGGCATCCCACGGCTGGTCAGCTACTGCCTGAATAGCAGCGTCACCTTGTTTAAGTGGATTATCGTGCGACCATTGCACTGCTTGCGCAACGTTTGCCGGATAGGTTGATGCCATTAACACTTGTGAAAGCAGAGAATCGGGGTACAGCGCGACAGGCGCGACCCATTGATCAATTTGTGCAGTACTGAAGGTAGATTTGACGACGGCGGGCGTTACTGGCGGCGCGGAAACCGTTGCAGGAAGCGTAGCTGTAGTGACAACAGGCACAGTTTGCGCTTCTACAGGCGTTTCCACAGTGCGGCTTTTTACATACAAAGCACCGGAAGTGGCACAAAGCCCGGCACTGCAAATTAGCGCCAGCACATGGGGTTTAAACGGCAAAGTCATTTTCATAATTCGGATCTCAAGGAAATCGCAATGGTCGGCGAACTGCCACCCGCAGGTGCTGTGAATCCGAGTATAAAGAGGCGGTAGTTTAAATTTTGACTAATCTTGGGATTCGTTGAGAAAGGTGATTATCACCAGGCGAATTAACGAAGTTTTTACGAAGGGAAACAATCTCTAGACCATCCTTAACGATTCAGCCACTTTTTTATGTTGCTTTTTTGTAAACAGATTAACACATCGTCAAAATCCTGCTATTCTGCCCGTTGCGGTACTGGGCATTTACCCTACAAACTGCTGTCTCACAGGAGCGTGAAGAGAATCGCCTGCCGCACTATGACAATGAGAGCGAGGAGAACCGTCGTGCTAGAAGAATACCGTAAGCACGTAGCTGAGCGTGCCGCTGAGGGGATTGCGCCCAAGCCCCTGGATGCAAACCAAATGGCCGCGCTTGTAGAGCTGCTGAAAAACCCGCCTGCGGGCGAAGAAGAATTCCTGTTAGATCTGTTAACCAACCGAGTTCCCCCTGGCGTCGATGAAGCCGCCTATGTAAAAGCTGGTTTCCTTGCTGCTGTCGCGAAAGGCGAAGCCAAATCCCCACTGTTGACTCCAGAAAAAGCCATTGAACTGCTGGGCACCATGCAGGGTGGTTACAACATTCATCCGCTGATCGATGCGCTGGACGATGCCAAACTGGCGCCAATTGCCGCCAAAGCACTGTCTCATACGCTGCTGATGTTCGATAACTTCTATGATGTAGAAGAAAAAGCCAAAGCAGGCAACAAATACGCGAAGCAGGTTATGCAGTCCTGGGCGGATGCCGAATGGTTCCTGAATCGCCCGGCGCTGGCTGAAAAACTGACCGTTACCGTTTTCAAAGTTACCGGCGAAACCAACACTGATGACCTCTCTCCGGCACCGGATGCGTGGTCACGCCCGGATATCCCACTGCACGCGCTGGCGATGCTGAAAAATGCCCGTGAAGGTATTGAGCCAGACCAGCCAGGCGTTGTTGGGCCGATCAAACAGATTGAAGCCCTGCAACAGAAAGGTTTCCCGCTGGCGTACGTCGGTGACGTTGTGGGCACGGGTTCTTCGCGTAAATCCGCCACTAACTCCGTACTGTGGTTTATGGGCGATGATATTCCGCATGTGCCAAACAAACGCGGTGGCGGACTGTGCCTCGGCGGCAAAATTGCACCAATCTTCTTTAACACGATGGAAGATGCCGGCGCACTGCCAATTGAAGTGGACGTCTCCAACCTGAATATGGGCGACGTAATTGACGTTTACCCGTACAAAGGTGAAGTGCGTAACCACGAAACCAACGAGCTGTTGGCGACCTTCGAGCTGAAAACCGACGTACTGATTGATGAAGTGCGTGCTGGTGGTCGTATTCCGCTGATTATCGGTCGCGGCCTGACCACCAAAGCGCGTGAGGCACTTGGTCTGCCGCAGAGCGATGTTTTCCGTCAGGCGAAAGATGTGGCGGAAAGTGACCGTGGCTTCTCGCTGGCGCAGAAAATGGTTGGTCGTGCCTGTGGCGTGAAAGGCATTCGTCCGGGCGCTTATTGCGAACCGAAAATGACTTCTGTCGGTTCGCAGGACACCACCGGTCCAATGACCCGTGATGAACTGAAAGACCTGGCATGCCTGGGCTTCTCGGCTGATCTGGTGATGCAGTCTTTCTGTCACACTGCGGCTTATCCGAAGCCGGTTGACGTTAACACTCACCACACGCTGCCGGACTTCATTATGAACCGTGGCGGTGTGTCTTTGCGTCCGGGTGATGGCGTAATCCACTCCTGGCTGAACCGTATGCTGCTGCCGGATACCGTCGGTACTGGCGGTGACTCCCATACCCGTTTCCCGATCGGTATCTCTTTCCCGGCTGGCTCTGGTCTGGTGGCATTTGCTGCCGCAACTGGCGTCATGCCGCTGGACATGCCGGAATCTGTTCTGGTGCGCTTCAAAGGCAAGATGCAGCCGGGCATCACCCTGCGCGATCTGGTACACGCAATCCCGCTGTATGCGATCAAACAAGGTCTGCTGACCGTTGAGAAGAAAGGCAAGAAAAACATCTTCTCTGGTCGCATCCTGGAAATTGAAGGTCTGCCGGATCTGAAAGTTGAGCAGGCCTTTGAGCTGACTGATGCGTCCGCTGAGCGTTCCGCTGCTGGTTGTACCATCAAGCTGAATAAAGAGCCGATCATCGAGTATCTGAACTCTAACATTGTCCTGCTGAAGTGGATGATCGCAGAAGGTTACGGCGATCGTCGTACTCTGGAACGTCGTATTCAGGGCATGGAAAAATGGCTGGCAAATCCTGAGCTGCTGGAAGCCGATGCGGATGCGGAATACGCGGCGGTGATCGACATCGATCTGGCTGATATTAAAGAGCCAATCCTGTGTGCACCGAACGACCCGGACGACGCACGTCCGCTGTCTGCGGTACAGGGTGAGAAGATCGACGAAGTGTTTATCGGTTCCTGCATGACTAACATCGGTCACTTCCGTGCCGCAGGTAAACTGCTGGATGCGCATAAAGGCCAGTTGCCGACTCGCCTGTGGGTAGCACCGCCAACGCGTATGGACGCCGCGCAGCTGACAGAAGAAGGCTATTACAGCGTCTTCGGTAAGAGTGGGGCTCGTATCGAGATCCCAGGATGTTCCCTGTGTATGGGTAACCAGGCGCGTGTAGCAGACGGTGCGACGGTGGTTTCCACCTCTACCCGTAACTTCCCGAACCGTCTGGGTACTGGCGCGAACGTCTTCCTGGCTTCTGCGGAACTGGCTGCTGTTGCGGCGCTGATTGGCAAACTGCCAACGCCGGAGGAGTACCAGACCTACGTTGCGCAGGTAGATAAAACTGCCGTTGATACTTACCGTTATCTGAACTTCAACCAGCTTTCTCAGTACACCGAAAAAGCGGATGGGGTGATTTTCCAGACTGCGGTTTAAAAAGTCAGCGCACGCGCTGCGCATAAACGAGACAATGCCCGGTGAATGTGATTCCCGGGCATTTTTTATTTCTAAACCATCGCTGTTCCGCTGTTTTTCTCCGGTAAGGCTGCGATAATTACATCAATGGCGCAATGCGATTTCGGCGCATTGCCGGGAGCAGAGGAACACACTATGGATTACGAATTTCTGCGCGATATTACCGGAGTGGTAAAGGTGCGTATGTCCATGGGGCATGAAGTGGTCGGGCACTGGTTTAATGAAGAGGTGAAAGAAAACCTGGCCTTGCTTGATGAAGTGGAAGACGCCGCGCGCACGCTCAAAGGTAGCGAACGTTCCTGGCAGCGGGCAGGGCATGAGTACACGCTATGGATGGACGGCGAAGAGGTGATGATTCGCGCCAATCAACTGGAATTCGCTGGCGATGAAATGGAAGAGGGGATGAACTACTACGACGAAGAAAGCCTGTCGCTGTGCGGCGTTGAGGATTTTCTTCAGGTGGTGGCGGCTTACCGCAATTTCGTGCAACAGAAGTAACTAAATCAGGCGGAGCCTCGGTGCTCCGCCTGAGCCGTTAAATAGCTGGCATATTGCGCCCGTAATAAATCTCGCGCATTTCTTTCCACAGCGCAGCGGTAATTTCTTTGCGCTCGCTGTCGGTCAAATCTTCCGGTTTGGTGTGGAACATGTAGTGCTTAAGGTCGAACTCTTTAAGCAACATCTTGGTATGGAAGATATTTTCCTGATAGACGTTTACATCCACCATGTCATACAGCGCCTTCATATCCTCAGACATAAAGTTCTGAATCGAATTAATCTCATGGTCGATAAAGTGCTTCATTCCGTTGATGTCACGGGTAAAACCGCGCACGCGATAATCAATGGTTACGATATCAGACTCAAGCTGGTGGATCAGGTAATTCAGCGCCTTCAGCGGGGAAATCACGCCGCAGGTGGAGACTTCTATGTCGGCGCGGAAGGTACATAAACCGCCTTCGGGATGGCTTTCCGGGTAGGTATGTACGCAAATATGACTTTTATCGAGATGGGCAACGACCGTTTCTGGCAGTGGGCCGGGGTGTTCTGTTTTGTCGATGAGTTTCGGGTCAACCGGTTCTTCACTCACCAGAATAGTGACGCTGGCACCCTGTGGTTCGTAATCCTGGCGGGCGATGTTAAGAATATTGGCCCCGATAATGGAACAGGTTTCTGACAGGATTTCGGTCAGACGGTTGGCATTATAGAGTTCATCGATATAAGCAATATAACCGTCGCGCTCTTCGGCAGTTTTGGCGTAGCAGATATCGTAAATACAAAAACTCAGACTTTTGGTCAGATTATTAAAGCCATGTAGTTTCAGTTTTTTCAATTTCTTATCTTCTCCTTAGGACGGCTGTGAAGCCAGTGCGTCTTGCAGATACTGAGGTAAGGCAAAAGCTGCTGTATGGACTGCCGGATTGTAATAACGGCATTTCAGGCCAGAGGCGAGAAAACGCGCCTGAATAATTTCGGTTGAGAGATGGCGTAAGGCGTCGTTATCTGTCGCCCATGCAAAAGTCATGATACCGCCGTAATAGGTCGGGATCGCCGCCTGATAAAAGCCAACGTCGCTGAAGTAATGGCTGAGTTTTCGATGGCTGTCGATGGCCTCTTCCTGCTGTAAAAAGCAGACGCCGTTCTGCGCGACGAAAATACCGCCAGGATTCAGGCAGCGTTTGCAACCTTCATAAAATGCTGAGGTGAACAGGCTTTCGCCGGGACCGATGGGATCGGTACAGTCGGAGATGATCACGTCGAAGGTCTGGCGGGTTTGATTAACGAAATTGACGCCATCGTCGATCACCAGTTTAAAGCGCGGATCGTCGTAGCTACCGGCGTTATGGTTTGGCAGATACTGACGGCAGAACGACACGACACCCGCATCGATTTCCACCATCGTGATTGACTCAACGTTTTTATGCCGGGTCACTTCTCGCAGCATGGCACCGTCACCGCCGCCGATGATCAGCACATGTTTCGCGTGACCGTGAGCCAGTAGCGGAACATGGGTCATCATCTCATGATAGATAAACTCGTCGCGCTCGGTGGTTTGTACTACACCATCCAGCGCCATCACGCGACCAAATGCGGCGTTCTCAAAAATGATCAGATCCTGGTGATCGGTCTTTTCATGATACAGAACATTATCTACAGCAAAGTACTGCCCAAACTGGTCGTGTAGCGTTTCATGCCACCGTTTTTTTTCGGCCATGGGTTGATACCTCCTTTGTTAACACCCGTAAAAAAAGGGCGCAACATAATAGCTAACATTGACCGCAGATGCACGGTCAATATTTCTACAAAAAGGTATCAGGGATTATTTGACGTAGGCAAGCAGGCTTAAGGAATCGCGAGCCAGGGCTTTGCACTTTTTAGCGACGGGAATACCAATACCGCTGAGATCTCGATAGCTATCTTCACCGAGAGATTTCATGTCGAAGGTGTCGTAGTTGCTGAGATCCCACTGGTTTTGCTGGGCGAAAAAGACCAGTGCGCGACGAATTTGCCCGTTAGGTAAGTTCTGGTAACCGCAATCGTTCTTCAGAAAAACAAAAACAGCCGTTAAATCGGCCATATCTTCGGCTTCAGACTCGCTGAGCGCGTAACTGTTTGCGCATACAGCCATCAGGCTGCCGAATAATACTGTTCTGAAAAACGTCTTCATTGCTTCTACCAGGACTTAAAGATGATAAACGTTAGCACACTGCGAGCGAGGCGACGACCATTATTGTGGATTAAATTATGTCTGTGGCTTGACCTTCCTGTAAGGGGAAGGACTATGCTCAACGTTTGATTTTGTTTCGCCTGCTTAAGAATAAGGAAATAACTATGCAACGTCGTGATTTCTTAAAATATTCCGTCGCGCTGGGCGTGGCTTCGGCCTTGCCGCTATGGAGCCGCGCAGTATTTGCGGCGGATCGTCCAACGTTACCGATCCCTGATTTGCTCACGACCGATGCCCGTAATCGTATTCAGTTAACTATTGGTGAAGGCCAGTCCAGCTTTGCCGGGAAAACGGCGACCACCTGGGGTTACAACGGCAATCTGCTGGGGCCGGCGGTGAAATTACAGCGCGGCAAAGCGGTAACGGTTGATATCTATAACCAACTGGCGGAAGAGACGACGTTGCACTGGCACGGGCTGGAAGTGCCGGGTGAAGTGGACGGCGGCCCGCAGGGGATTATTCCGCCTGGCGGTAAACGCACGGTGACGTTGAACGTTGATCAACCTGCCGCTACCTGCTGGTTCCATCCGCATCAACACGGCAAAACCGGGCGTCAGGTGGCGATGGGGCTGGCAGGGCTGGTGGTGATTGAAGATGACGAAATCCTGAAATTAATGCTGCCGAAACAGTGGGGTATCGATGATGTCCCGGTGATTGTTCAGGATAAAAAATTTAACGCCGACGGACAGATTGATTATCAACTGGATGTGATGACCGCCGCCATGGGCTGGTTTGGCGATACGCTGCTGACCAACGGCGCTATCTACCCGCAACATGCTGCTCCGCGTGGCTGGCTGCGTCTGCGTTTGCTCAATGGCTGTAATGCCCGCTCGCTCAATTTCGCCACCAGCGACAATCGCCCGCTGTATGTGATTGCCAGCGACGGTGGTCTGCTACCTGAACCGGTGAAGGTGAGCGAGCTGCCGGTGCTGATGGGAGAGCGTTTTGAAGTGCTGGTGGAGGTTAACGACAACAAACCGTTTGACCTGGTGACGCTGCCGGTCAGCCAGATGGGGATGGCGATTGCGCCGTTTGACAAGCCGCATCCGGTAATGCGGATTCAGCCGATTGCTATTAGTGCCTCCGGTGCTTTGCCAGACACATTAAGTAGCCTGCCTGCGTTACCTTCGCTGGAAGGGCTGACGGTACGCAAGCTGCAACTCTCTATGGACCCGATGCTCGATATGATGGGGATGCAGATGCTAATGGATAAATATGGCGATCAGGCGATGGCCGGGATGGATCACAGCCAGATGATGGGGCATATGGGGCACGGCAATATGAATCATATGAACCACGGCGGGAAGTTCGATTTCCACCATGCCAATAAAATCAACGGTCAGGCGTTTGATATGAACAAGCCGATGTTTGCGGCGGCGAAAGGGCAGTACGAGCGTTGGGTTATTTCTGGCGTGGGTGACATGATGCTGCATCCGTTCCATATCCACGGTACGCAGTTCCGTATCTTGTCAGAAAATGGCAAACCGCCAGCGACGCATCGCGCAGGCTGGAAAGATACCGTTAAAGTAGAAGGTAATGTCAGCGAAGTGCTGGTGAAGTTTAATCACGATGCCCCGAAAGAACACGCTTATATGGCGCACTGCCATCTGCTGGAGCATGAAGATACGGGGATGATGTTAGGGTTTACGGTGTAAAAATACTGTATTCGGGAAGATGCCCGGATCTCTCCGGGCATTAAACTGATGACAAACGCAAAACTGCCTGATGCGCTACGCTTATCAGGCCTACGCACCATACGATTTTGTAGGCCGAATAAGGCGTTTACGCCGCATCCGGCATGAACAAAGCGCACTTTGTCAGTAATCTGAGCGAATCTTACTTCACATCATCCGGCAGCGCATAAGCCACAATATAGTCGCCCATCTTCGTACCAAATGAACCGTGACCGCCTGCGGAGATCACCACATACTGCTTACCATTCACTTCATAGGTCATCGGTGTTGCCTGACCGCCCGCTGGTAGACGACCCTGCCACAGTTTTTCACCGTTGCTCATGTTGTAAGCGCGCAGGTAGTTATCTGCCGTAGCGGCAATAAACAGCACGTTACCCGCCGTGGAGATTGGTCCGCCAAGCATCGGCATACCCATGTTGAACGGCACCGGAATCGGCATCGGGAACGGCATACTGTCCTGCGGCGTACCAATACGTTTCTTCCACACCACTTCATTAGTTTTCAGATCCAGCGCCGAAATATAACCCCATGCTGGCTGTTTACACGGCAGACCAAATGGTGAAAGGAACGGATTGAGCGTGACGCCATACGGTACACCGTACTGCGGCTGAATACCGGATTCCGTACCCGTGCCTTTGGCATCTTTCGGTTGTTCCATTGGGTTGCCAGGGCCGCGCGGGATCAGTTTCGAAACAAATGGCAGCGCCATTGGGTTGGCAATTGCCACTTCACGATTCGGATCAACGGAAATCCCGCCCCATTCGAACATCCCCAGGTTACCCGGGAATACCAGCGTACCCTGTTCAGATGGTGGGGTGAAAATGCCTTCATAGCGCATCTGGTGGAACATCACGCGGCACACCAGTTGGTCAAACATGGTAGCGCCCCACATATCCGCGCCGCTCAAATCTTTCGTCGGACGGAAGCTCAGTTCAGAGAACGGTTGGGTCGGGGTAACGTAATCGCCTTTCGCTGCGCCTTGTGGAACCGGTTTTTCCGGAGCCGGAACCACCAGTTCACCATTACGACGATCGAGCACAAAAATGTTGCCGGTTTTCGCCGGAGCATAAATAACCGGCACCTTCTGACCATTAACGGTGATATCCGCCAGCGTCGGCTGTGCCGGAAGATCCATATCCCACAGGTCATGGTGAACGGTCTGGTAACTCCACGCCAGTTTCCCGGTAGTGGCATTCAGCGCCAGAATCGAGCTGGCATAACGTTCCTGCTCCGGTGTGCGGTTACCGCCCCAGATATCTGGCGTGGTCACGCCCATCGGCAGATACACCAGATCCAGCTTCGCGTCATAGGCCGCAGGTGCCCAGGAGTTTGGCGAGTTAAAAGTAAAGGTGTGTTCGTCAGAGGGGATCGCGTTCGGATCTTTCGCGCCCGGATCAAAGGCCCACAGCAGCTTCCCGGTGTTGACATCAAAACCACGGATCACGCCAGACGTTTCGCGGGTTGAGAAGTTGTCGGTGACTGAACCGGCCATTACGATGGTTTTATCGGTGATAATCGGCGGCGAAGTCGGCTCATACAGACCCGGTTTGGTGTCCGGCATATTGCTTTGCAGATTGAGCACGCCTTTATCGGCGAAGGTTTCGCACAGCTTGCCGTTTTCAGCGTTAATCGCAATCAGGCGGCCATCATTCACCGGAAGAATGATACGACGCGGGCAATCCGCCATCACTTCCGGCGAAGCGGTTTCAGCTTTGGCTTCATGATAAGAGACGCCACGGCAGGTTACGTGCTGGAAAGACTCGTTGGTTTTCAGCTCAGGATCGTAATGCCATTTCTCTTTGCCGCTGGCGGCATCGAGTGCAAACAGGCGCTGGTGAGCGGTGCACAGGTAAAGCGTGTCACCCACTTTAATTGGCGTCACTTCATTGGTGATTTCGCCCGGATCGTTCGGCTGTTTCACATCACCCGTGCGAAATACCCAGGCTTCTTTCAGGTTGTGGACGTTATCGGCGTTAATTTGTTTCAGAGGCGAAAAGCGTTGGCCTTCCTGATTGCGGCCATAGGCAGGCCAGTCCTGATCGGCAACGGGGGAGATGGCTTCTGCTGGTGTGGCATCGGCGCTTAAGGTGCCATTGATTTCCTGCGGATCGTTAAATCCCGCCCAGGTGAGGATTCCGCCGCTAATCAACAGTGCCACCACCAGCGCGGCAACTGCGCCACTGGAAGGAATGACCAGTCGATGCCAGACAAACGGCAGGATCAGCCAGATGCCGAAAAAGACCAGAATATCGCTGCGCGGGGTCAGCGCCCAGAAATCGAAACCGACTTCCCAGACGCCCCAAATCATGGTGCCGAGCAGCAGAGCCGCATACAGCCAAAGCGCGGCGCGTTTACTGCGCCACAGCATCCAGGCGACGCCGAGCATCACAAGGCCTGCAATAGGATAGTACCAGGAGCCGCCAATCGCGACCAGCCAGCCTCCGCCAATGAGAAGATACAGCCCGCAAAGAGCTGCAAAAAGAGCTGTTAGCGTGACGAGTAATCGTCGCGAGCCGGTATTGTTAATTGCCATAAAGAAACACCATTTCAATTCATTAATATTTTAGTAGCAATTAATTATAGGTTTTAACATGTGTGATCGTCATCACAATTTGAGCTTTATTAACAGATTCCGCCAATGAATAGTTTTACTGGTATACTGCGTGTCTTGCGCTTTGCTGCGGTGCCGAAGCCAGCCCGTGCGAAGTGATTTGTTTTTAAATCATATGGTTAGAGATATGAAACATACTGTAGAAGTAATGATCCCCGAAGCGGAGATTAAAGCGCGTATCGCCGAACTGGGTCGTCAGATTACTGAGCGTTACAAAGACAGCGGCAGCGATATGGTGCTGGTAGGCCTGCTGCGTGGCTCATTTATGTTTATGGCGGACCTGTGCCGTGAAGTTCAGGTATCTCATGAAGTCGACTTTATGACCGCCTCCAGCTACGGTAGCGGCATGTCCACCACCCGTGATGTGAAAATCCTCAAAGATCTGGATGAAGATATCCGTGGCAAGGACGTGCTGATTGTTGAAGATATCATCGACTCGGGGAATACACTGTCGAAAGTGCGTGAGATCTTAAGCCTGCGCGAACCGAAGTCGCTGGCGATTTGTACGCTGCTGGATAAACCGTCCCGTCGTGAAGTGAACGTCCCGGTAGAATTTATCGGTTTCTCGATCCCGGATGAGTTTGTGGTGGGTTACGGCATTGATTACGCACAGCGTTACCGTCATCTGCCGTATATCGGCAAAGTGATTCTGCTGGACGAGTAAGTGTGAAGTTGCCGGATGTGTTGCATCCGGCATGGCGAATTTATTTGTGGTTGATGTGCTTCAGCTTGAGGTTGGAAATCCCGTGACGGTAACGTTGCTCAAGGGTTTCGCGGTTAGTCGCTGTGACATCCAGATCACGCAGCAAGCCGTCGTGAATGCCATAGGCCCAGCCGTGAATGGTAACTTTCTGCCCGCGTTTCCACGCTGATTGCATAATGGTGGAGTGGCCCAGGTTATACACCTGTTCCATGACGTTCAGTTCACACAAGGTATCCAGACGGCGCTCTTGCGGCATTTCGCCGAGCAATGAGCTATGTTTGAACCAGATATCGCGGATATGCAGCAGCCAGTTGTTGATAAGCCCCAGTTCCGGGTTTTCAACTGCGGCTTGTACGCCGCCACAACCGTAGTGGCCACAGATAATAATGTGTTCAACTTCGAGTACATCCACTGCATACTGAACCACGGAAAGGCAGTTCAGGTCAGTGTGAATGACCAGGTTAGCAACATTACGGTGAACAAAGAGTTCGCCCGGCTCAAGACCGGTTAAACGTTCTGCAGGAACGCGACTGTCGGAACATCCAATCCATAGAAAGCGCGGTTTTTGCGCTTGTGCCAGTTTCTCAAAAAACCCGGGATCCTCTTCCACCAGCATTTTTGACCATAGTGCATTATTGCTGATGAGTGTATCTATGTCTTTCATGGAGGTTAACGACCTGTAACCAAATAATTACGTTTGGCTAATATAGGGCAACTCCGGGACGATTTAAACCACAGATAAAGTGTAAGAACGTAAGGTAAGTAAAAATTTATGACCATTGCACTGGAACTTCAACAGCTTAAAAAAACCTATCCAGGCGGCGTTCAGGCGCTTCGTGGAATAGATTTGCAGGTCGAAGCGGGTGATTTTTATGCGCTTCTCGGGCCGAACGGGGCCGGGAAATCGACCACTATCGGTATTATCAGCTCTCTGGTAAATAAAACCTCCGGGCGGGTCAGCGTATTTGGTTATGATCTCGAGAAGGATGTCGTGAACGCTAAACGTCAGTTGGGACTGGTGCCGCAGGAATTTAACTTCAACCCGTTTGAAACCGTGCAGCAAATTGTGGTGAATCAGGCAGGGTATTACGGTGTGGAGCGCAAAGAAGCGTACATTCGCAGCGAAAAGTATCTTAAACAGCTCGATCTATGGGGAAAACGCAACGAACGTGCGCGTATGTTATCTGGCGGGATGAAGCGCCGTTTAATGATTGCCCGTGCGTTAATGCATGAACCTAAACTACTGATTCTCGACGAACCGACCGCAGGCGTGGATATTGAACTTCGCCGCTCAATGTGGGGCTTTTTGAAGGATTTAAACGACAAAGGCACCACCATCATTCTCACCACACACTACCTGGAAGAAGCAGAAATGCTGTGCCGCAATATCGGCATTATTCAACACGGTGAGCTGGTGGAAAATACCTCGATGAAGGCGCTGCTGGCGAAGCTGAAATCGGAAACCTTTATTCTCGATCTCGCACCGAAAAGCCCGTTACCGAAGCTCGATGGCTATCAGTACCGACTGGTAGATACCGCCACGCTTGAAGTTGAAGTGCTGCGTGAGCAGGGGATCAACAGTGTGTTTACGCAGTTAAGCGAGCAGGGCATTCAGGTATTAAGTATGCGTAACAAAGCCAACCGTCTGGAAGAGCTGTTTGTTTCACTGGTTAATGAAAAACAAGGAGATCGCGCATGATGCATCTTTACTGGGTGGCGTTAAAAAGCATCTGGGCGAAAGAAATTCATCGCTTTATGCGTATCTGGGTGCAGACGCTGGTGCCGCCGGTCATCACCATGACCCTTTACTTTATTATCTTCGGCAACCTGATTGGTTCTCGCATTGGTGATATGCATGGCTTCAGCTATATGCAGTTCATCGTACCGGGGCTGATCATGATGTCGGTGATCACCAATGCCTATGCCAACGTTGCATCATCATTTTTTGGTGCCAAGTTCCAGCGTAATATTGAAGAGTTGCTGGTCGCTCCGGTTCCAACGCACGTGATTATCGCCGGATATGTCGGCGGTGGCGTGGCGCGTGGTCTGTTTGTTGGCATTCTGGTGACGGCGATCTCGCTGTTTTTTGTGCCGTTTCAGGTGCATTCGTGGGTATTCGTTGCTTTAACGCTGGTGCTCACAGCGGTGTTGTTCTCCCTTGCGGGTTTGCTGAACGGTGTGTTTGCCAAAACATTCGATGACATCAGCCTGGTGCCAACCTTTGTGTTAACGCCACTCACGTATTTGGGCGGGGTCTTTTACTCCCTGACTTTGCTGCCGCCGTTCTGGCAGGGGCTGTCGCATCTGAACCCGATCGTTTATATGATCAGTGGTTTCCGCTACGGCTTCCTCGGCATTAATGATGTGCCGCTGGTCACTACTTTTGGCGTACTGGTTGTTTTTATTATTGCGTTTTATCTGATCTGCTGGTCGCTGATCCAGCGTGGGCGCGGCTTGCGTAGCTAAGTCTATCTCCTCTCCTCCGGATGCGGGGGAGGGGAGTTTTGACGGCTATCACCCTTTATCAACACTGGTCAGGGTAGACTGATTTTCGGCTAAGGAGGAAAGCGATGTTAGGTTGGGTCATTACCTGTCACGACGATAGGGCGCAAGAGATACTGGATGCGCTGGAAAAAAAACATGGTGCACTTATCCAGTGTCGGGCAGTAAATTTCTGGCGCGGGTTAAGTTCAAATATGCTTAGCCGCATGATGTGCGATGCTCTGCATGAAACGGACTCTGGCGATGGGGTGATTTTTTTAACCGATATAGCAGGCGCTGCACCTTATCGCGTTGCGTCGTTATTAAGCCACAAGCATTCTCGTTGTGAAGTCATTTCTGGGGTGACGTTACCGTTAATTGAGCAGATGCTCCCCTGTCGGGAGACAATGTCCAGTGCGGCATTTCGAGAGCATATCGTGGCATCAGGAGCGCCTGAAGTCAGTAGCCTCTGGCATCAGCAACAAAAGAATCCCCCTTTTGTCCTCAAGCACAATTGGTTCGAGTATTAAATCGCATTCTGATTTTGCTACACTAACTGCGTTGTTTCTCGCCTGGTAGTTTCCTCATGATTAAAAAGATAATTTTCCTGGTGCTGCTGGTTTCATCTGCTGTCAGCGCAGCACTTCCCACGCGTTATATGCAAACCACTCAGGATGTGACTATCTGGGGAAAAATTGGCGACAACACGGTAACAGTCGGTAACATTCGTGCCGGGCAGATTATTTCGGTCATCCCAACCGCAGCCGATTATTATGAATTCAATTTTGGTTTTGGTAGGGGGTATATTGATAAAGGTCATCTTGAGCCTGTACAAGGGCGGCAAAAAGTTGAAGATGGTCTGGGCGATCTGAATAAACCACTGAGCAACCAAAATCTTATTACCTGGAAAGATACGCCGGTATATAACGCGCCCGATGCAGGCAGTGCGCCATTTGGCGTGCTGGCCGATAACTTGCGTTATCCCATTATCAATAAATTGAAAGATCGCCTGAATCAAACCTGGTATCAAATTCGTATTGGCGAACGCCTGGCCTATATCAGTGCGCTGGATGCGCAGCAGGATAATGGTATTCCTGTATTGACCTACCATCATATTTTACGCGATGAAGAGAATACCCGTTTTCGGCATACTTCGACCACAACGTCGGTACGTGCATTCAATAACCAGATGACCTGGTTGCGCGACAGGGGATATACCACGTTGACCTTGTATCAACTGGAAGGATATCTGCGTAATTCGATGAATCTACCTGCTCGCGCGGTTGTGCTGACGTTTGATGATGGTTTGAAGTCGGTGAGTCGGTATGCATATCCCATTCTGAAAAAATACGGTATGAAGGCGACGGCATTTATTATTACCTCTCGCATCAAACGTCATCCACAGAAATGGAATCCACAGTCATTACAGTTTATGAGTATTTCTGAACTGCATGATGTCAGCGATGTTTTTGATTTCCAGTCACATACCCATTTTTTACATCGGGTTGATGGTTATCGCCGACCCATATTACTTAGCCGCAGTGAGCATAATATTTTGTTTGATTTTGAACGTTCACGTCGGGCGCTGACGCAATTTAATCCGCATGTATTGTATCTTTCTTATCCGTTTGGCGGATTTAATGACAAAGCGGTTAAAGCGGCAAATGATGCCGGGTTTCATCTGGCGGTGACGACCATGAAAGGTAAAGTTAAACCGGGGGATAATCCCTTGTTGCTAAAACGGCTTTATATCTTAAGAACGGATTCGCTGGAGACGATGTCGCGGCTGGTGAGTAACCAGCCGCAGGGGTGATTATCAGGCAACCTGAACCGGGATCGCTTTTGCGGTACGTTTCATTTCGTTGTCGCCTTCAAAGTAGGCGACGTTTGGCCGCCAGGTACGGGCTTCGGCATCTGGCATAGTGACGAAGCTGGCGATGATGACAATATCGCCGACGCTGGCGCAGTGAGCCGCCGCGCCGTTGACAGAAATAATTCTCGAACCGCGCTCTGCCGCGATGGCGTAGGTGGAGAAACGCTTGCCGTTGGTGACATTCCAGATATCAATGGCTTCGTTTTCGAGAATACCGGCTGCGTCAAGAAAATCCTGGTCAATGGCGCAAGAACCTTCATAGTGCAGGTCCGCATGAGTCACTTTCACGCGGTGGAGTTTGCCCTGCAGCATCGTGCGAATCATAACTTCTACCTTTCTACCCTGTCGTTAACGAAGCAGGCGGAGCCTGCTTTGAGAAAATTCTCACGCAGTATTGCCCGATTTTTGTTTAGTGTCTACTCATCTGACGGCATTTGCATCAGCAGTTTGCGTACCGCGCCGAAGCCCGCCATGCAACGCCTGTAACCGATTGAAATTTCTCTGAACGCTGCTCGGTAAACAACAAAGAGGCGGCTGACGACTGCGTGCCTTGACTGGATACTGCCTTCACGCAAGACAACACGGAAGGCAGGTAAGATGGACGCACCAAGTACCACGCCGCATGACGCGGTGTTTAAACAATTTTTAATGCATGCGGATACCGCTCGCGACTTCCTCGACATACACCTGCCTGAGGAATTGCGTGAGATCTGCGATCTCAACACGCTGCATCTGGAGTCGGGAAGTTTCATCGAAGAGAGCCTGAAAGGGCACAGCACCGACGTGCTCTATTCCGTGCAAATGCTGGGTAATCCCGGCTATCTGTATGTCGTGATTGAACATCAAAGTAAGCCGGACAAAAAAATGGCCTTTCGCATGATGCGCTACTCTATTGCTGCCATGCACCGACATCTGGAGGCTGACCACGATAAGCTGCCGCTGGTGGTGCCGATTCTGTTTTATCAGGGCGAGGCCACACCTTACCCGCTCTCCATGTGCTGGTTTGATATGTTTTACTCACCGGAACTGGCGCGACGCGTCTACAACAACCCTTTCCCGCTGGTGGATATCACTATCACGCCGGATGACGAAATCATGCAGCACCGGCGGATTGCGATCCTCGAACTGCTGCAAAAACATATTCGCCAGCGCGACTTAATGTTATTGCTGGAGCAACTGGTCACGCTGATTGACGAAGGGTACACTAGCGGAAGTCAGTTAGTTGCCATGCAAAACTATATGCTGCAACGCGGTCATACTGAACAAGCGGATTTGTTTTACGGTGTGGTGAGAGACAGGGAATCGGGAGGGGAGTCTATGATGACGTTGGCGCAGTGGTTTGAAGAGAAGGGAAGACAGGAGGTAAGACAGGCGGTGAGACAGGAGGTAACACAGGAAGTAAGACAGGAAGTAAGTCAAGAATTCGCCCAACGTCTTCTGAGTAAAGGAATGTCTCGGGAAGACGTTGCAGAGATGGCAAATTTACCTCTTGCTGAGATTGATAAACTGAGTAATTAAGTTGTCGGTATTATCAGTTATAGCCAGATAATTGTTATTGTTAACTGACCAGATAATTAAGGGAACCTATGGACATAAAGACACGGAGAGAAACCAGGCAGACGTTGGCGCAGTGGTTTGAAGATAAGGGATTTCAGAAGGCGTATCAGGAGGCGTTTCAGAAGGGATATCAAGAGGGACTCCAGAAGGAAAGGCAGGAATTCGCCAAGCGTCTTTTGAGTAAAGGGATGTCTCGAGACGATGTTGCAGAAATGGCCAATTTACCTCTTGCTGAGCTTGATAAGCTGATTAACTAAATTGCCTGCGATATGAATAATTGCTTACAGACGTCATCGCCATGACGTGGGCAAATGAATAACTGGCGCCATCAGCCGTAGCGCCAGTTAAATATTACGCCAGCTCGACCATTTTGTTGTCGATCAGGCGAGCGTCGCCAAGCCAGGCTGCTACCAGAATCACGGCGCGTTTGCTGTTTTCAGTGACTTCCAGCAACGTGTCAGCATCACGAATCTGAATATCATCGGCGCGGAAACCTTTTTCATTCAGTTCTTGCCCTGCAATAGCAATAATCTCATCGAGATCCCGCTCTCCAGCCTGCAATTTGTCTGCAATCGAACATAAAACCTTGTACAGACCTGGCGCAATTTTGCGTTGTTCTGCCGTCAGATAACCGTTACGAGAACTGAGCGCCAGACCGTCTTTGGCGCGCATAATCGGCACACCGACAATCTCAATATCAAAGCCCATATCGGCAACCATTTTGCGGATCAGCGCCAGTTGCTGAAAATCTTTTTCACCGAAGCAGGCGATATCGGGCTGGATAAGGTTGAACAGTTTGCTGACGATGGTTGATACGCCGCGAAAATGGCCTGGGCGGCTGGCGCCTTCCAGCATGGTGGACAGCCCCGGAACGTCAACATAGGTGTGGGTTTCTGTACCGTTCGGGTAGATCTCTTTTACTGATGGAGCGAAAACCAGATCCACCTTACGTTTGTTTAGCTTCTCGCAGTCTTCCTGCAAGGTGCGTGGATAGCGAGCCAGGTCTTCCGGGCGGTCGAACTGCATCGGGTTAACGAAAATACTGACGACGACCACATCGGCGCGGGCTTTGGCTTCATCGACCAGCTTCATATGACCATCGTGCAGGTTACCCATGGTAGGCACCAGCGCCACGCGCTTGCCTTCCATACGCAGGCGGCGAATTTGCTGGCGCAGCAGCGGCAGGGTTTCGATAATTAACACAACGTGACTCCTTAATGGAAACTGTGTTCTTCGCCCGGGTAAACGCCGGACTCCACTTCAGCCATATACTGCCGTACAGCAGCGCGGATGTCGCCCGCTTCGGCAAGGAAATTTTTGGCGAATTTAGGGATGTGACCACCGGTTATGCCGAATGCGTCGTGCATCACGAGGATTTGTCCGTCGGTTACATTCCCCGCGCCAATACCGATAACCGGAATCGCCAACGCCTCGGTAATACGTTTTGCCAGCTCAACCGGTACGCATTCCAGCACCAGCAATTGTGCGCCTGCGGCTTCTAACGCTAATGCGTCATTGAGTAAACGGTCGCCTGCATCGCCGCGCCCTTGCACTTTATAACCGCCGAAAATATTCACCGACTGCGGCGTTAAGCCCAAATGCCCACACACCGGAACGGCACGTTCGGTCAGCATTTGAACTGTTTCTACCAGCCAGGCACCGCCTTCGATTTTGACCATATTCGCACCCGCGCGCATGACAGTTGCGGCGTTTTCAAATGCTTGTTCAGGAGTGGCATAAGCCATAAATGGCAGGTCAGCCAGCAGCAGACAGTTTGGCGCACCGCGACGAACGGCGGCTGTGTGGTAGGCGATATCTTCCACAGTGACGGGGAGGGTAGAGTCATGTCCCTGAACCGTCATTCCAAGGGAATCACCCACCAGCATGACGTTAATTCCTTCATCGGCAAACAATTTTGCAAAGCTATAGTCGTAAGCAGTGATGGTGGCGAAGCGTTTTTTGTCCTGTTTACATTTTTGCAGCAGGGAAATGGTAGTCGGTTTCATAACGTATCCTGATGGCTAATGTCAGATCTGTTGGCATTCTATCAGGCGGAGAAGGGGGGGCAATCGTTTTAGTGATGTCAGCTACGCCCGGGCAGAAGTTGCTGACCGGGCGTAGTGAGTATGGTGATGCGTGGTTTTTATATAATAACCAGCTTCATATAATAATCATTCATAGGAGAAAACCAGCGTCCCATTTGCGCCAACGGTTCCTCCCGTGACGACTGTTTCTACCGGGCCATCACGAACGACTTGCGCCAGGAAGTTCAACGTTTGTGATGTACCGCTGGTGATGTCGTCCAGGTTAATAAAATCACTGTTCCATACGTCAGGTTCATTTTCCGTATAAGTATTTGCACTGTCGGCCCGCAGTAACATTGTTTTTGTGCTGCTTTTAGCCCAAATGGCAACGGCAGCTCCCTGAGCGGTACCGGAATTATTGCCCAGCAATGTCGGATCTGTTCGCGCGGCAAAAGCTGTTTTTAATTTAACCTTAATATTACTTACCGCCAGGCAGTTAGCTAACATAACCTGAAAAGGTACCTGCCGGGTTATATTTTTTTTCACCTCTACAGTGGTGTATTTCCCGAGATCAACAGTCGTACTATTTTTCATATTATCGCCAACCAATTGGGCGGTATAACATGTTGGGCCAGAGACGTAAAAGTCGGTCATGTTTAGCTGAAGTGCAATATAGGTATTTGCCCCACTACTGGCTTCGAATATAACTGCGGGGCCATTCGCAGTTAACGCATAACCGGGGTTAGGATTTATTAGCCATTTCACCAGAAAGTCGGATGCATACAATCCCTGACTATTGGCATTTGGGCTAAAAGTATTATCAATATAATATCTAACGCTAATATCTACAGACAGTGGTACACCCTCAGCAGGAATATCACGACAGTTGCTAACCGTTGATTGTGTTTTTTTTATCCCGTCGATTAAATAAAATGTTCCTGGTGAATATGTTATCGATGACGCGCTAACGTTGATGATCTGGAATGTAAAATAGAGTCCTTGACGGTCGGTACGAAATAATTGTTCACCATTAACCATTTTCCCCGGTTCTGCGACTAAGTTGTGTGCCACATTCGTACGGGCTTCTGAACCCAGAGAGCAGTATACGCGACCAGAGCCCGAAGATGAGACATAAGTGCCGCCACTACGCTCCAGACCGGTGTCAACAGGGGAGACTGAATTTGTTGGTGCGATGACAGCACCTGTTCTTGCAAAAGGCCTTAATTGCCCCGAAAAAAAGCCGGGGCTATTTTTATCATGCATGTCACCGTAACTTGGTTCTATAGCTTGAGTAGGGAGCGATACTGTGATGGTCGCCAGTACCAGAAGCGCCATTATGATATGCATAAGGCTATTTTGAGATGCTTTCATTATATTCTTCAATCCATTGAGTTGGTTTAGTTATAGCTTGCATCCACCAACACGCTCGTGGAAACTTTCCCGGCAGACACCGTTTGTAAGGCGTTAACTTGTTGCATCCTGGTGTAAAAGGTCCAGCTACTATTCACCAGTTTGTCAGCCGTTACGCTATAGATGGAGCGGGATTGTCCACCAGGCGACCAGACATTAAACATGTTGTTATGATCTACAGCCGAGAAAATCACAATACCGACATTTTCTGCTCCAACGGTTTCCTCATTTGGGAAAATTTGTTGCGAGCCAGCTGCAAATACACCGTTCTTGGGCATGAACTGGAGATGGAGTTGGGAAAGCGAATTTTCTCCCGGTGCAGTACAACCTTTCACTTTAATAGAAAAATCTTCACCGCCGTCAATATTTTGTTCTGCAGTCATACCACTGGTGAAATAATCCAGCTTCACTGTAGATAAGTTAATGATCCCGCCATTGCTAATTTCCAGCTCACAGGTGGCGCTGGTAATTGTCGCTAACATTTCAAGGGGTAATTCGGCGTGAAGAAGAGGGGCGGGGAACAACGCCCCCACCACCACAGCAACCGCAAGGCGGTGTTTTTTCATAATGTCCCTTATCACATTTAGCCAGTTTATTACTGGTAAGTAATGTTGAATACGGTTGGGGCGCTAAAGGTACCGGCAGTGATGTCTGTGTCTGCTTTACCTGTGTCTCTCACTAACGTTGCGTAAAGATCAACTAATCTATCTCCACCGGGTCTGGATATGGCATTTGTCAGATCCACCTCACCAGGGGTTGAGCTGTTGCAACCAAGAACAGGCCCTGTAGAAGGTGTATGAGTGAGACCAACTTTTACCGCGACGGCATTTGCTCCACCCGTTGCGGTTGAATTGCGGTTAGCAAAATAGCTGCCCGTACCGTTGTTATCACAAGAAAAACCTGCTGCAGGGGTAACGGAAATAAGTGCTTTTTTCCCCGGAATACCTGCGCAGCCTGTCAGTGAAATCTGGAACAGTTCTGACTTTGTTCCATTTTTAATGTCATCAGTATATATCGGGCCGGTAAAGGTAACCTGAGTGATTGGTGTGCCACCACCATTTTGCATTACTGCATTACAGGTACCGGTTTTTACATTCGTGGTTACGGTTAAATCAATGTTTTGTGTTGCCTGTACTGATGTTGACAGAAAACCGCCACAGGCCAGCACACTCAGTAAACATAACGGTAATGTTTTCATTTTCATGGTGTAGCCCTGTTATTCGTAGTTAAAATTAAAAGTTGCTTTCGCACTAAATGTACCGACACGAAGATCGCCCAACGTTGACGTGGTCGCCCGGAGTGCGACAGTCATGGGTACACCTGTTCCCTGGACGGTTGATGAACCAAATTCAGGCGCAGTCCAGGTTATTTTACTGGTGTTGTCATTGGGTTTAACAAAGGTATCGCCAGAGGTGCTTGTTCGTTTAAAACCCATACCAATATTCTTGGTTTTACCATCGCTAACATCGAGTGGAACGATTAAGTTTGAACCAGCTACAACGCTTTCTTGTGTCGAAATTGTTGTGCTGACAGCAGTTGTACTCTGGCAGTCCTTTGGTTTAAGGAAAAATGTTGCTTCTGAACCACTCTCTTTATTCTGGATCTTGTCTAACTCAATATCAGGAATAGTCAGGGTATAGCCCCCAGCGACATCACCAGTAAGTGTTCCACCACTGGCATTGGTTATTTCCATATTGCAGGTGGGTTCATTAATCTCGGCAATAAACTCCAGGTCTAATTCATTAGCCCAGGATGGCGCCGAAATCACCAGTGTGGCCAGGGCTAAATAAAGGTTTTTTCGTTTCATAGGATTTCCATATTGAACGACATTAATGTGCTCCAGATACCGTACACATTACGTTATCCAGCACGACAGTTCTCTTACCATCCTCTTCAACGAGAGGGGCTTGGTAAAAGGCTTTACAGGACTGTGGCTGCTGGGTTTTTACATCGACCCAACGAATGTTGAGCTCACCTTTTTCAGCAATACCGCGCACAAATACCTGATTTCCCTGGCCGACGCTCCCCAAAACGTTTCCTGTCTCATCAGTTACGTCAGCCGCAAAGGGAAGGATATTGCCGTCGCTACGACGCATATGGATAAGCGCAGAACGGCCCTGATCGGTTTCAAAACTGGTCAGAATAACGGCCCCGCTACGCGGAACAGTTTTCACACTGGTACTTTTCAGTTCGACATCGTTTTCAAGTCCTTCGATATCCAGTGACACTTCATTTTCACGATAAGCAGATGCGGATGAAGTGATGCCATAGCCCCAGCGGTCAACAGTATTTTGACCACCGTTTATTCGTGCTCCTTTCGCTCCCGGCGCTTTTACCAGGACTAGGGTATCGCTGTCGTTGAAGCTGTCGTTAGAAAACGTCAGGCCGCCTCTATGAAGCACAAAACCACCGTCGGTACTCAGGGATAGCTGACGGGAGTTATCACTGGTGGCTGAAGCAGAGCTGGATATCGTTCCCCATGGGGAATCGTAGCTAAAATAGCCACCAATAGTGCTCAGGTCGGCGCTTCGTTTATTCATGTTGTAGCCGGTATTGAGGCTGTAGCTGTAATTCTCATTACTGCCGTTGCTGCTGATATTCATGGTATGGTTGCCATTGAAATCACTGCTGACTCGGCTGTCGATATAACGGAAACCACTCTCCCGGCGCTTCCCGCCCAACAGTGTTTCAATTGGCAGGGTAATGCTCAGATACATGCTGTCGTCTTTTCTATTATTTTCGTCCCAGGTGCGCTGTACGCTGACGCTCCACGATCCCCAAGAATGTCCTTTGCTGTAACCCATACCATAGTTGGAACGACTACCTCTTCCTCCCCAGTAATCCATCCAACTTCCATTTAAGTAGAACGAACCGTAGTCCTCTTCGCCTACTTTTAAAGGTTGGTTAAGACTCACAGTGAATTGATTACGCAGACGTGAATATGTCTCCATAGTGGAATCGTCGCCTTTATCAAGATACTTTGCGTTATCCTGTAAGGTCAGAGCATCATTCAATCCCAGATAGTCGCTGGTGGAATAGCGATATGCGGCCAGGTTGAGAGACGTATTTGTCGGGGTGAATAATTTATTCCATGAAATACGGTAACTCTGCCCGGTATATGTGTTGTCATTTTCGACGATGGCTTTTGACTGCGTGACGTCGAACGAGAACGCACCCATGCTAGTGTTTACGCCTACACCCAGTAATAGCGCCAGATAATCACTATCGGTTATCTGAATACCGGTGTAACCGGTAAAGTAGTTGTTCAGACCGTAATAGAAACTTCCTTGAAGAAGATTGTAATCATCGCGTAGCGAGTCATTATCCACCTGACCACCGCTAATATCCCACCGACCAACGCCAGGGCGCAGCATTTGTGCAACTGACGAAAAGGGTTGGGTAAATGTGCGTTTTGAACCATCTGCTTCTTCAATGGTGACAACAAGATCGTTTCCGTAACCTGCTGGCGAGAGATCATCAATAACGAAAGCACCCGCAGGCACCGTACTCTCATAAATTTTATAACTACCCTGAGTAACAGTTATTTTTGCGTTACTGTTTGCCACACCGCGAATTACGGGCGAAAAACCGTTCAATGATGGCGGTAACATCCTGTCATCGCTATAAAGTCGAACCCCTTTAATGGATACAGAGTCGAACGTCTCACCTGTCGTGTAGGTTTCGCCCAGAATTAATTGTGAACGGATGGCGGAGATGTCTCGCTGTAAATAGCGGTTTTGAAAATCGAAGCGGCTTTCGCCGTCATTTGTCCAGCTATAGTTTCCGTTAGTGCGCAGACGCCAGTTACCCAGATTAATACCCGCATTTAGCGCCGCATAAAATGACTGATTATCATCGCCATGATATGAGTTTTCCCAGCCGTTTAAGCGGTAAGAGAGCATTGCAGCAGTGACACCATCCTCCCATAAAGAGGGATCGACATAGCCCTGATAATTGGTTATTAGCCATGCCTGGGGGATCGTGAGATTAAATTGTTGTTCACCGACATCGAAATACTCATGTGCTTGTGGGATAGCGACACTAAGATTCAGACAATCGTCTTCAGGATTTTCACGTTTTTGCAGAATACCTTCGTTATCTTTTAATTCAGGCTGTTTTATATGTAAACGGGCCAGCATTTTATGAGAAATACACGCTGAAGCTACTTTACTTCCGGTATCGATAAACTCAATTTCCATACTACTGGCTGATATATCATTTACATATACGCGCGCGTTATATTTCCCTGGTAATACAGGATTACCTTCGGAATAACGAGAAAGATCGATGCCCGCAGCAGAAGAGCCCATAAGAAAATTAGCATCGTATTCAATGGATTCCGCAGCCACTGCGAATCCACTAAATGCACTAATGCAACAAAGGGCAATATGTTTCAACTTACAACGAATCATCATTCTCTTGTGCTCATGTACTGGCGCTCAGCCATTAAACGAAATAAAAATCAGAGCGACGCATTTCCCGTCACTGAACTACCAAAATCATTAATGGCGGCATAGGTTATTTTCGCACCGCTAATTGATGAGCTGAGTCCCTCAACATTAAATACAGCCTCGTTTTTCGGCGGTATCATTGAGGCCTTTACTGCATATTCTTTGCCATTTGCTTTCAATGTGACAGAAGCATAGGAAACGTGAAACTGAGTAGGGTTAGTGGCTTTAATTTTATTACCTTCCCAACGCCATTTAATGGCGGCAGGGGCAGAAAACGCATCACCGGTAAGTCCTGTCGGACGATAGAACAATTTAATACGTGTGCGGAATGCAAGCTGTAATATATTTTTATCAGCGACATCGGCTGCATTGGCTTTAGGGGGAATTTCCAGTACGTTAAACCAGAACACGCTTTCCCGATCTTTAGGCAGTTGTTGGCTACCGGTATAGGTGATGGTGATGGTCTGCCCGCGTTTGGGTTCAATACGAGATACTGGTGGCGTGGCATTAAAGGGTACCTGGATTGCTGATGGATCAGCATTATCATTGCCGGTATCTAACCAGGTCTGGACCAATAAAGGACGAGCTCCTTTATTTTCTAGTCGCGCAGTTACACTTTTGTCTTTTTCAGCGTAAATAATACGCGTACCATTGATAACAATATCGGCATGAGCTACTGGAGTAACCATCGCACAAAGTGTAGTCAATATTGCGATATTTAGTTTATGACTCAAAAACATTCATTTATCCCTTTATATATCTATCCCTTAAATGGGATGCCATGACGGCATCCCATAATGTTTTTTCCGCAGAAGCTTCTTAGGAAAAATGCGCCTTAGTTGTAGCTAATGATATAAGAGGTGTTTGCTTTAACGTGGCCCGCTGATACCGCCGCGCCAGCTTCGCTGGTTGCGTAAGAGGCTTTGTAAGTCCAGGTTGCAGATTTCTTATCGGAGCTGAGTGTTCCTGCAAATGCGCTGGAACTGTCGCCAATTTTAACTAACTGCAGAGCGCCGCCAGAGGCAACATTGTGCAGAGCGATGTCGACGTTTTTCGCCGCTTGATCAGTTTCAATATTGCTCAGGGTGCCCTGGGCTGTATTGTTGAACATAGAGTCAAAAGTCATACTGGTGCTGTTAAGGTCAACAGCGGTACCAGTGCAATCGAGTTTCATATCGATCTGCTTATTTTCACCATTGATAGCGGTTTGTTCAACGTTACCAACGTCAGCGATAGTGACTGTCTTCAGCATGACGTTATAGTCATAACCTTTCTCGTTGTTGATGATCATGGCACAGGTTCCTGTCGTTACCAGACCGCCAATATTAAGTTGCCCACCTTCTACACCTGCAGTAGCTGAGCCAGCAACAACGAAAGAGGCTGCCAGAGCGGCTGCTAAAATCTTCTTGTTCATTAATAATTCTCCATTGGGGATTTTATACGTAATTTCTTCAATGTTTATAGTTAGTTGCCTTCGAAGTTGCATTCCCTGGCGAAATAACTGCGGCAGAAGATACATGCTTATGTGAATTCTGTAAAATTGATGCGATGAATTGTAAATGGATAATACATTTGTTTTTAAGTTATTTATTTGTGGTGCGGATGATTCGTGGTGAGTTATCTATTTTTATTTACAGAAATGAACGGAGTAAAGGGGGGGATAATGAAAAAAAAAGTCCCATCACGGCAGGTTGTACGCGACTAATTGAAGGTCGGATGGTTAAAGGAAATGTCGGATATGTCGACTGTGATACGAGCAGAAGGTATATATACCTATATATAATATCTATATTTTTTGTTTATTTAGAAATTTTAAAAAGTGATGTTAGAAATATTAACGTCACAAAAATGTTATTATAGATTAGCTGTGTTTTGCATCAACTTTCTGCACGAAATGTGCTCTCTATAGTAA
>NZ_JABWMT020000069.1:0-3180 GCF_013368915.2 Escherichia sp. 93.1518 | reverse complement strand
AGTGTTGCCTGACAGAAATACCCGTTAAAGAGTCAGACGGCAGAATACCGGCGGCAAAACTGTCGAAAAGTGGTACGCGATATAATCACACGACGCAGATGACAGACAGAACGGAGAAAACAGAAAGATGAACAAGCAGCAGCAAACCGTACTTAACATGGCAGGATTCATAAAAAGCCAGAGCCTGACGCTGCTCGAAAAACTGGACGCACTTGATGCTGACGAACAGGCCGCCATGTGTGAGAAGCTGCACGAACTCGCGGAAGAACTTCAGAACAGCATACAGAGACGCTTTGAAGCGGAAAATCGCACCGGGATATAACGCATCCGGACAGGATGCAGAACGGCATAGAGGAGCGTAAGGAGAAAATGTCACATAAGGCGCTCTTCCGCTTCCTCGCTCACTGACTCGCTACGCTCGGTCGTTCGACTGCGGCGAGCGGTGTCAGCTCACTCAAAGGCGGTAATGCGGTTATCCACAGAATCAGGGGATAACGCCGGAAAGAACATGTGAGCAAAAGACAAAGACCCAGAAGAAGAGCACGCAGGAGGCGTTTTTCCATAGGCTCCGCCCCCCTGACGAGCATCACAAAAACCGACGCTCAAGTCAGAGGTGGCGAAACCCGACAGGACTTAAAGATACCAGGCGTTTCCCCCTGGTGGCTCCCTCGTGCGCTCTCCTGTTCCTGCCTTTCGGTTTACCGGTGTCATTCCGCTGTTATGGCCGCGTTTGTCTCATTCCACGCCTGACACTCAGTTCCGGGTAGGCAGTTCGCTCCAAGCTGGACTGTATGCACGAACCCCCCGTTCAGTCCGACTACTGCGCCTTATCCGGTAACTATCGTCTTGAGTCCAACCCGGAAAGGCACGACTTATCGCCATTGGCAGCAGCCACTGGTAACTGATTTAGAGGAGTTAGTCTTGAAGTTACGTGCCAGTTAAGGCTAAACTGGAATAACAAGTTTTGGTGACTGCGCTCCTCTTAAGCCAGTTACCGCGGTTCAGAAACTTGCCGGTTGCTGAACCTTCGAAAAACCACCTTGCCGGGTGGTTTTTTCGTTTTTAAGATTACGATGGGCGCGATATGAACTCAAGGAAATCCGTAATTAAATTATAAAACTTCGTGAATTAATGGAAAAACTGATGTGAATCAGCTATTTATCCTTAAGATTTGATGTTAGATATGGTATAATTAACCATTCAAATAGATGGAATAAAAAGTCAACGCTGCCATTAGAACGGCATAAGAAATAGAGGATTATGAAAATGAATACTAAAGTTCTTTTTGTGAAAAAAGCTTTGAAATCAATTACTTGCGCAACTCTTTCGCTCTTACCGGCTTTAAGTCGCGCAGTAACAGAGTTACGTAGCCTTTCGGCTGCGCGACTTAAAGCCGGTAAGAGCTTTTGATTGTATCACATTTTCCCTTAAAAGTCAACCGGCTACCTTAAGCTCCCTGCACTTAATCCTCCCTATAATCCCCATAACATACTCTATCGTGCAGCGTTCATAAAAGCGCCTATCGTGCCCAATAAACTCAATAAGTTCCTTTTTCTCGTTAGAGACGATACTCAAGGCATTCATTAAAAAATTGAACTCTTTCAACATATTATTTATGGCTTGACTATGCGACTTGCAGTGGTGTTTTTTCCAAATAGGCTCATGGTGAAAAAGTCGATTCCTAAACAAAAGAACTTTATGAAACTCGTCAAACAGCGCTTTAACCTTCATATCCCCCCCACCCAAAGGATTCTTCGCATGAGGAAATGTTTTTGCCTTGTTCTCTGGAGTCCAGATGTAGCACGGCCTTTGCGTATCCCTATATGGGGCATCTAACATATAAACCCAAAAGCCAAAGGTTAGACGGCAAATAACATCATCATCCGTATACCTTACGCCACACTCATCTAGTGCTTTTTGTTTCGCATTTAAAACAAGATCCTGAGATTTCTTTGTTTGAGGTATAGAGTCGTACCAAGCAGGCCCATGATTAGCTTTGATTGTATTGTTTATCGCATTACGCAGAGCAACCTCAATCATCTGGACAAGACAAAAAAAATCGCCAGACAGATCTTGGTAGGCAACGTATGCCCCAACCTTTTCTTGATCAGTAGCGCACCCAAGAAATGTTTCATAGAAAGATAATCTTGGTACAGAAATTGAGCTAATTAAACTTGTTGTATCCATGAAAACTCACTTATCTCTTTACTATGAATATTTTTCAGACTACCATTACAACATTCGAGGAGCAGGCGAACTACCGTTTTTCTGTGTACCTCTAGAGCGTAAAATATAACAAAAAAGCCCACTACAGAGTGGGCTTTTTTGTTATATTTATCTATATGAAACAACCAGTTATAGTTATTGTTTCATAATAAGGATTGAATACTCTTCACAATCCATAACATCAGAAAATACTTTGCTGCCAATTTACCATAACTCCCCTTACGCGCACCGCTAAAACGCGCTGAACGCGATTCTGCCGCAAACACCGCAAAAAGAGATGTTTTACCCAGTGAAAACTGGAAAAATGCGTCAGGATCGTTTTCAGCTCACTGCATAGCTATGCATGAAAGTGAATGGCGATCGGTTTGGGGGCTTACGGCGTTCATACCGTCTGTTTTCGACAGTTTCTCTCCGGGAAGCTAATCTGCCATAAGCCTGGATAACAGGGCCCGGTGATACTCCGTAATAGCGATCAGCACCTCCGCATACTCTCTGTCCCCGACACGCTTGCCGTCGATAAAAAGTTTTTTCTGTAACGCCCCCAGTCTCATAACTTCTTTCAGTACCCGATCATCAGTCAGTGAGTTAACTTTCTTACCGAGAGCTGCCGCCCGTAAAAAACCGGAAACGGTCTTGCCGCATTCAGCAGCCCTTTTTCTGATTTCCTGGTCTTCTTCTGCCGTCAGACGAACAGGGCGACTGATAGCCCGCCTGCGCGTATTACTTCCACTTCGTTTTGTCATAAAACATGGCTCCGTATCTGACATGGGGTGTCGGGGCAAAGCCCTGACCAGGGTAATTGTAATAGCGTGCATGCATGCGCGGTATAACAATTGCACATCCTGTCCTGTCAGCAAGTTCGAATTACCGACAAAGGCACGGCAGTTTTTTGGCAGTGACAGTGTTGCCTGACAGAAATACCCGTTAAAGAGTCAGACGGCAGAATACCGGCGG
>NZ_JABWMT020000068.1:0-3255 GCF_013368915.2 Escherichia sp. 93.1518 | reverse complement strand
AATCTAAGCCATCATGACACATCTGTGCAACACCTTGTTGCGTGTTGTCGCATCCAGGATGCGACAACGTTGTGTCACCCTGGATGCGACAGGTAAACAAAAAACACACTAAAAAAACAACAACTTACAAATCGGCGTAAAAGATCTATTCTAGGCAAGGGTGTTGCGCGCAACGCAACGCCCTTTTGGGGTGTCGGGGCGAAGCCCTGACCCAGTCACGTAGCGATAGCGGAGTGTATACTGGCTTACTCCTCTGCAAGCCTTACCAGCTGTGATTTTTGCCAGATTTCACGCTCTCAACGTTCAACAGCTCCATCATGGTTTTGCCGTCCGTTCACCGCTAAAACGCCTCAGAAATCGGGACAGGATGTGCAAATGTAATACCGTCACCCGCGACGATATTCCGTTTGCCATCTGGTCAGGGCTTCGCCCCGACACCCCGCATCAGTGCGTACGTGCTCAATGTGGTTTCCGGTTCTCTTCCGCTTCCTCGCCCACTCGCTCACTAACGTTCGGTCGCTGGGGCTGCGGCGAGCGGTGCCACCTCTCGCATGTTGTCGGTGATTCCGCTGTTGTTCTTTCGGGGATAAGTCGTCAGATAGCCCTTCAAACGCGCTCAGAAGCTCTCAGACGCACGAAACGGGGTTTAAATGCCCGTCAGGGCATGGAAGGCGCGAAAAACGCTTACAGAGCGTTTCAGGAGGTCAGGCGCGCCGATACCCCTAGCCAGGGGCTTTCAGGTCGCCAGGAACCGCGCCAGCCCCCTGCAAAGCCCATTTGCACGGTACAGGCAGCCACTCGGTTGGTAGGTGGTCGTAGACCGTCGGTGTTACAGCGATGGGGGTCTGGGGTTCTCCCCAGACGGTTTCCGGTTGCGCTCAAGGCGCTGCCGGAACCGTGGCGGCTCGATCGTTCTGGAGATCGGGGAGCAAAAACACGCAAGGGATTTTGAGGCGGCAAAAGAGCAATGCAGGATAGACAACCCGATGTCAAATGTTAACATTTGAATCAGATTGTCCAAAAACGGGGTTTTTGCCTGTGCCTGCCGCTGGCTCAATTTGAAAACATGGCCATGATTCGGCGCTGAATATCACCGTCTTTGTTGACCAGTGTTTTAGTGACAAACGCCGCGTAGTTTTTAGATGTGTTGTATCCCTTCCAGACTTCATGTGGATCGAGTGCATACGCACAAACCTTACCAGCAACAGGAATTCTGACTAACGCGTTTTTTGATTCTAAGTAGTTGAGCCACCGAATAATTGTGCTTCTGCTAACTCCAAGTTTTTCAGCTAGGAATTGCTGATCCGCAACGACAGCGCCACACGTAGGATCGATATGCTCCGCTAAAAATGAGTACAGCTTCAGTGCTGATATGCCTTGGCTATCCTTCAGCAGCTCTCGAACACGTTCCCAACCTTTTGGGGATACCTGTGTAAACCTTGAATTCTTCTTTGCTTCTTCGAGATCCTCGGTGTTTTTCTTTGCCTCATCTGAAAGTTGTTTCAGTCGTTTTTCTGAATCAATAAACATGATTTTTTCCCTCTGAAAATCCCATGCACTAACGTTGGTTCAAATCTAAGCCATCATGACACATCTGTGCAACACCTTGTTGCGTGTTGTCGCATCCTGGATGCGACAACACGCAACAAGGTGTTGCACAGATGTGTCATGATGGCTTAGATTTGAACCAACGTTAGTGCATGGGATTTTCAGAGGGAAAAAATCATGTTTATTGATTCAGAAAAACGACTGAAACAACTTTCAGATGAGGCAAAGAAAAACACCGAGGATCTCGAAGAAGCAAAGAAGAATTCAAGGTTTACACAGGTATCCCCAAAAGGTTGGGAACGTGTTCGAGAGCTGCTGAAGGATAGCCAAGGCATATCAGCACTGAAGCTGTACTCATTTTTAGCGGAGCATATCGATCCTACGTGTGGCGCTGTCGTTGCGGATCAGCAATTCCTAGCTGAAAAACTTGGAGTTAGCAGAAGCACAATTATTCGGTGGCTCAACTACTTAGAATCAAAAAACGCGTTAGTCAGAATTCCTGTTGCTGGTAAGGTTTGTGCGTATGCACTCGATCCACATGAAGTCTGGAAGGGATACAACACATCTAAAAACTACGCGGCGTTTGTCACTAAAACACTGGTCAACAAAGACGGTGATATTCAGCGCCGAATCATGGCCATGTTTTCAAATTGAGCCAGCGGCAGGCACAGGCAAAAACCCCGTTTTTGGACAATCTGATTCAAATGTTAACATTTGACATCGGGTTGTCTATCCTGCATTGCTCTTTTGCCGCCTCAAAATCCCTTGCGTGTTTTTGCTCCCCGATCTCCAGAACGATCGAGCCGCCACGGTTCCGGCAGCGCCTTGAGCGCAACCGGAAACCGTCTGGGGAGAACCCCAGACCCCCATCGCTGTAACACCGACGGTCTACGACCACCTACCAACCGAGTGGCTGCCTGTACCGTGCAAATGGGCTTTGCAGGGGGCTGGCGCGGTTCCTGGCGACCTGAAAGCCCCTGGCTAGGGGTATCGGCGCGCCTGACCTCCTGAAACGCTCTGTAAGCGTTTTTCGCGCCTTCCATGCCCTGACGGGCATTTAAACCCCGTTTCGTGCGTCTGAGAGCTTCTGAGCGCGTTTGAAGGGCTATCTGACGACTTATCCCCGAAAGAACAACAGCGGAATCACCGACAACATGCGAGAGGTGGCACCGCTCGCCGCAGCCCCAGCGACCGAACGTTAGTGAGCGAGTGGGCGAGGAAGCGGAAGAGAACCGGAAACCACATTGAGCACGTACGCACTGATGCGGGGTGTCGGGGCGAAGCCCTGACCAGATGGCAAACGGAATATCGTCGCGGGTGACGGTATTACATTTGCACATCCTGTCCCGATTTCTGAGGCGTTTTAGCGGTGAACGGACGGCAAAACCATGATGGAGCTGTTGAACGTTGAGAGCGTGAAATCTGGCAAAAATCACAGCTGGTAAGGCTTGCAGAGGAGTAAGCCAGTATACACTCCGCTATCGCTACGTGACTGGGTCAGGGCTTCGCCCCGACACCCCAAAAGGGCGTTGCGTTGCGCGCAACACCCTTGCCTAGAATAGATCTTTTACGCCGATTTGTAAGTTGTTGTTTTTTTAGTGTGTTTTTTGTTTACCTGTCGCATCCAGGGTGACACAACGTTGTCGCATCCTGGATGCGACAACACGCAACAAGGTGTTGCACAGATGTGTCATGATGGCTTAGATT
>NZ_JABWMT020000067.1:0-3266 GCF_013368915.2 Escherichia sp. 93.1518 | reverse complement strand
CGGCAGCGAAAACCAGCGAAACGAATGCCAAAGCCAGTGAAACTGCGGCGAAAAATAGCCAGAATGCAGCAGCCGAAAGCGAGAGTGCGGCAGCTGGTTCTGCAAGTGCGGCGGCTGCTTCTGCCACTGCATCAGCAAACAGCCAGAAAGCAGCGAAGACGAGCGAAACTAACGCAAAGTCCAGCCAGACGGCAGCGAAGACCAGCGAAACGAATGCCAAAGCCAGCGAAACTGCGGCGAAAAGCAGTCAGGATGCAGCAGCTGAAAGCGAGAGTGCCACAGCTGGTTCTGCAAGTGCGGCGGCTGCTTCTGCCACTGCATCAGCAAACAGTCAAAAAGCTGCAAAAACCAGTGAAACCAACGCAAAGGCGAGCGAGACTGCGGCTGCGAACTCGGCGCAAGCATCGGCAGCAAGCCAGACAGCAGCTAAAGCAAGTGAGGATGCAGCCAGAGAGTATGCAAGCCAGGCTGCGGAGCCGTATAAACAAGTATTGCAGCCACTTCCTGATGTGTGGATACCATTTAACGATTCGCTGGATATGATTACGGGGTTTTCGCCGTCATATAAAAAGATTGTTATTGGTGATGATGAAATAACGATGCCTGGCGACAAGGTTGTTAAGTTTAAACGCGCATCGAAAGCAACCTATATTAATAAATCTGGTGTGTTGACAGAGGCTGCCATTGACGAGCCACGGTTTGAACGTGATGGCCTGCTTATTGAGGGGCAAAGAACAAACTACATGCTCAATTCGGAAAGCCCTGCCAGTTGGGGGCGATCGTCAAATATGGATGTTCCCGAAACCGGGACGGATAATTTTGGTTTTACCTATGGAAAGTTTGTCTGCAACGATTCTCTGATTGGGCAAACCTCAGCCATTAATATGGCATCAATTGCTGCAACAAAGTCAGTTGATGTCTCAGGCGATAATAAATACGTGACAACCTCATGTCGTTTTAAAACAGAACTGCAGGTAAGGTTGCGTATCCGGTTTGATAAATATGACGGTAGCGCAACAACTTTTCTTGGTGATGCGTATATTGATACACAAACGCTTGAAATTAATATGACAGGTGGTGCTTCCGGTAGAATTACGGCACGAGTCAGGAAGGATGAAACTACAGGATGGATTTTTGCTGAGGCAACAATTCAGGCAATTGATGGTGAGTTAAAAATAGGCTCTCAGATACAGTATTCACCTAAGCAGGGAGGGGCAACCGTATCAGGTGACTATATTTATCTGGCTACCCCACAAGTAGAGAATGGGGCTTGTGTATCATCTTTTATTATATCAGGAACGACGGCGGCGACTCGTGCGAGTGATATGGTTACGATCCCGACCGAAAACAACATTTATAACAGACCGCTTACTTGTTTGGTCGAGGTTAACAGGAATTGGGGCGATATTCCTCCTAATGTAGCACCGCGTATTTTTGATTTTTCTGGTGTGCCGCCTATTGAGTCAATCACATACGCTTTTAACACAACCGAGAAATATTACGGTCAGCTTTATATGCAAACTTATAAAGCGTCGACAAGTAGTTACGTTTCTAGTTTGTTTACTGGTCGAACGGATGTTCGAAAATTCATTGGTGGTTTTAATATTTATTCTGATGGTACTAAACGAGTAGTTTCTAACGGTGAGGCTACTAAAACCATGAAAACGGAATGGACGGGCGTAAAAACGCGGACCTTTATTCGAATAGGAGGTAAAGACACATCAGGGACACGTCATCTATTCGGCCATTTGAGAAATCTTCGTCTCTGGCATAAAGAATTAACTGATGCGCAAATGGGGGAGAGTATTAAATGAAAGATTTAACACTTAAATTTGCCGACAGGGCCGATTTTTCGGCCTTTATGGATAGCACTGGCTATTATGATGATGAGTCGATGCAGGATGATATTCTTATTGACGTGATAGGTAACGTGTACAAAGAAACCGGAGAACTTACTGAAGATGGCGAGCCGGTATGTGTTAAGGAAGACGGATATTTTGTAAACGTGCGCATCATTAATGATGCAAAAAAATCGTCAATATTCGATAAATACGCGGTTGTTGTTGAGCATCAACTTCGTGGCTGGATGTGAGGAAGAAAAATGGCTACATCGACAGTAATTCCTGATGACATCAAAACGCTAAAATCCGACGTTAGCAAATTAAAAAACGATCAAGGAAGCTACGCAACAAAATCATATGTAGACAGCAAAGATGAAACCGTTGGTGACTGGTCTGCTTCATGGTATCAGCAAGTATTGCCAACTAGCGGAGCTATATTTGGGAGAAAACTCCGCTCAACTCACAGGACGGCAGGTGTTGAGGATGCGTATTGCGAACTATACCTCAAAAAATGGATAGACAGTCCAGGTAACGCAATGGCGCGCCTTAACCTGAACGATAACGGGACAAACATTTGCTGGGACTTTACCAACCTTTATGGCGGTACGATGATTTTTCCCGGTGACAGCGGATACCTCAAAATGGGTAACTGCCTTATGTCATACAGCAAGCGTGGAAGTAACGCGCTTATTAAATTTGATTACACCGACACATTACAGATCAAATATGCTAATCATGGGTCAACCATGACATTAAACACACAGGGAACCGCTCACGCTGGCGTAACAACTAGACTATGGGGTAATTCTAGCCGTCCGGTTGTTTATGAAGTTGGCGTAGATGAGGCTCTGTATATGTTCTACGCACAGAAAACTACCAGCAATACCTACGAATTAACGGTTAACGGCGCGTGCAATGCAAGTGCATTTAATCAAGGCTCTGACCGGGATCTGAAAGACAATATTCAGGTGATCGATAATGCAACCGACCGCATTCGTAAAATGAACGGCTATACATACACGCTTAAAGAAAACGGTATGCCTTACGCTGGTGTTATTGCACAAGAAACCCTGGAAGCCATCCCCGAAGCCGTAGGGGCTATGATGAAATATCCAGACGGCGGGAGTGGATTAGATGGAGAAGAAGGTGAACGGTATTACACTGTAGATTATTCTGGTGTTACTGGCTTGCTTGTTCAGGTAGCCAGAGAGTCAGACGACAGGATAACAGCACTGGAAGAAGAAAACGCAGAATTAAGACAAAGATTATCTGCAATTGAGGCGGCGCTTGCGTCTAAATAATATTAAGGGGCCGAGCGCCCCGTTTTATTGGGTAGGATGAAAATGGATATAACACCTTTCCTTCATGCGCTTTGTGCTGTGGCTGCGCAGCTACTGATTGGTCTTTTTACCGGGAACTGGGCTT
>NZ_JABWMT020000066.1:0-3359 GCF_013368915.2 Escherichia sp. 93.1518 | reverse complement strand
GCCGGAAGGGGATGAACCGCTTCCCGGTGCCGTTCACTTCCCGAATAACCCGGATATTTTTGATCTGACCGAAGCGCAGCAGCTGACTGCTGAAGAGCAGGTCGAAAAATGGGTGGATGGCAGGAAAAAAATACTGTGGGACAGCAAAAAGCGACGCAATGAGGCGCTCGACTGCTTCGTTTATGCGCTGGCGGCGCTGCGCATCAGTATTTCCCGCTGGCAGCTGGATCTCAGTGCACTGCTGGCGAGCCTGCAGGAAGAGGATGGTGCAGCAACCAACAAGAAAACACTGGCAGATTACGCCCGTGCCTTATCCGGAGAGGATGAATGACGCGACAGGAAGAACTTGCCGCTGCCCGTGCGGCACTGCATGACCTGATGACAGGAAAACGGGTGGCAACGGTACAGAAAGACGGACGGCGAGTGGAGTTTACGGCCACTTCCGTGTCTGACCTGAAAAAATACATTGCGGAGCTGGAAGTGCAGACCGGCATGACACAGCGACGCAGGGGACCTGCAGGATTTTATGTATGAAAACGTCCACCATTCCCACCCTTCTGGGGCCGGACGGCATGACATCGCTGCGTGAATATGCCGGTTATCACGGCGGTGGCAGCGGATTTGGTGGGCAGTTGCGGGCGTGGAACCCACCGGGTGAAAGTGTGGATGCAGCCCTGCTGCCCAACTTTACCCGTGGCAATGCCCGCGCGGACGATCTGGTACGCAATAACGGCTATGCCGCCAACGCCATCCAGTTGCATCAGGATCATATCGTCGGGTCTTTTTTCCGGCTCAGTCATCGCCCAAGCTGGCGCTATCTGGGCATCGGGGAGGAAGAAGCCCGTGCCTTTTCCCGCGAGGTTGAAGCGGCATGGAAAGAGTTTGCCGAGGATGACTGCTGCTGCATTGACGTTGAGCGAAAACGCACGTTTACCATGATGATTCGGGAAGGTGTGGCCATGCACGCCTTTAACGGTGAACTGTTCGTTCAGGCCACCTGGGATACCAGTCCGTCGCGGCTTTTCCGGACACAGTTCCGGATGGTCAGCCCGAAGCGCATCAGCAACCCGAACAATACCGACGACAGCCGGAACTGCCGTGCCGGTGTGCAGATTAATGACAGCGGTGCGGCGCTGGGATATTACGTCAGCGAGGACGGGTATCCTGGCTGGATGCCGCAGAAATGGACATGGATACCCCGTGAATTACCCGGCGGGCGCGCCTCGTTCATTCACGTTTTTGAACCCGTGGAGGACGGGCAGACCCGCGGTGCAAATGTGTTTTACAGCGTAATGGAGCAGATGAAGATGCTCGACACGCTGCAGAACACGCAGCTGCAGAGCGCCATTGTGAAGGCGATGTATGCCGCCACCATTGAAAGTGAGCTGGATACGCAGTCAGCGATGGATTTTATTCTGGGCGCGAACAGTCAGGAGCAGCGGGAAAGGCTGACGGGCTGGATTGGTGAAATTGCCGCGTATTACGCCGCAGCACCGGTCCGTCTGGGAGGCGCAAAAGTGCCGCACCTGATGCCGGGGGACTCACTGAACCTGCAGACGGCTCAGGACACGGATAACGGCTACTCCGTGTTTGAGCAGTCACTGTTGCGGTATATCGCTGCCGGGCTGGGTGTCTCGTATGAGCAGCTTTCCCGGAATTACGCCCAGATGAGCTACTCCACGGCACGGGCCAGTGCGAACGAGTCGTGGGCGTACTTTATGGGGCGGCGAAAATTCGTCGCATCCCGTCAGGCGAGCCAGATGTTTCTGTGCTGGCTGGAAGAGGCCATCGTTCGCCGCGTGGTGACGTTACCTTCAAAAGCGCGCTTCAGCTTTCAGGAAGCCCGCAGTGCCTGGGGGAACTGCGACTGGATAGGCTCCGGTCGTATGGCCATCGATGGTCTGAAAGAAGTTCAGGAAGCGGTGATGCTGATAGAAGCCGGACTGAGCACCTACGAGAAAGAGTGCGCGAAACGCGGTGACGACTATCAGGAAATTTTTGCCCAGCAGGTCCGTGAAACGATGGAGCGCCGTGCAGCCGGTCTTAAACCGCCCGCCTGGGCGGCTGCGGCATTTGAATCCGGACTGCGACAATCAACAGAGGAGGAGAAGAGTGACAGCAGAGCTGCGTAATCTCCCGCATATTGCCAGCATGGCTTTTAATGAGCCGCTGATGCTTGAACCCGCCTATGCGCGGGTGTTCTTTTGTGCGCTTGCAGGCCAGCTTGGGATCAGCCGCCTGACGGATGCAGTATCCGGCGACAGCCTGACTGCCGGAGAGGCACCCGCGGCGCTGGCGTTATCCGGTGATGATGACGGACCACGACAGGCCCGCAGTTATCAGGTCATGAACGGCATCGCCGTGCTGCCGGTGTCCGGTACGCTGGTCAGCCGGACGCGGGCGCTGCAGCCGTATTCGGGAATGACCGGTTACAACGGCATTATCGCCCGTCTGCAACAGGCTGCCAGCGATCCGATGGTGGACGGCATTCTGCTGGATATGGACACACCGGGCGGGATGGTGGCGGGAGCATTTGACTGTGCTGACATCATCGCCCGTGTGCGAGACATAAAACCGGTATGGGCGCTGGCCAACGACATGAACTGCAGTGCAGGTCAGCTGCTTGCCAGCGCCGCCTCCCGGCGTCTGGTCACGCAGACCGCCCGGACAGGCTCCATCGGCGTCATGATGGCTCACAGTAATTACGGTGCTGCGCTGGAGAAACAGGGCGTGGAAATCACGCTGATTTACAGCGGCAGCCATAAGGTGGATGGCAACCCCTACAGCCATCTACCGGATGATGTCCGGGAAACACTGCAGTCCCGGATGGATGCAACCCGCCGGATGTTTGCACAGAAGGTGTCGGCATATACCGGCCTGTCCGTGCAGGCTGTGCTGGATACCGAGGCTGCAGTGTACAGCGGTCAGGAGGCCATTGATGCCGGACTGGCTGATGAACTTGTGAACAGTACCGATGCGATCACCGTCATGCGTGATGCACTGGATGCACGTAAATCCCGTCTCTCAGGAGGGCGAATGACCAAAGAGACTCAATCAACAACTGTTTCAGCCACTGCTTCGCAGGCTGACGTTACTGGCGTGGTGCAAGCGACGGAGGGCGAGAACGCCAGCGCTGCGCAGCCGGACGTGAACGCGCAGATCACCGCAGCGGTTGCGGCAGAAAACAGTCGCATTATGGGGATCCTCAACTGTGTGGAGGCTCACGGACGCGAAGAACAGGCACGCGTGCTGGCCGAAACCCCCGGTATGACCGTGGAAACGGCCCGCCGCATTCTGGCAGCTGCACCACAGAGTGCACAGGCGCGCAGTGACACTGCGCTGGATCGTCTGATGCAGGG
>NZ_JABWMT020000065.1:0-3771 GCF_013368915.2 Escherichia sp. 93.1518 | reverse complement strand
AGTACTCGGCTACGAACCGAGCGGTCGGAGGTTCGAATCCTCCCGGATGCACCATATTCTCCGTAATCTTCAGCGATGAAGGTATCGACGAGGTGGCGGTAATAACCGCAGGCACCAGGGAGGATAACGTTGCTTTAGCAACGGCCCGAAGGGCGAGCCGCAAGGCGAGTAATCCTCCCGGAAGCACCATCTTCTCCAAAAATTTCCCTCAAAAAACATCTCATTTCTAAATAACTATTTTATCCATATCCTGAATAATTTTCCCCTTCGCATCGGCGACAAAATCAAGCAATTACGCTAAAGTAGCGTCATATTTTTCGACTTGCGAGAAGACAATGTACGAGCGTTATGCAGGTTTAATTTTTGATATGGATGGCACAATCCTGGATACAGAACCCACGCACCGTAAAGCGTGGCGTGAAGTATTAGGACGCTACGGTCTTCAGTACGATGTACAGGCCATGATTGCGCTTAATGGCTCGCCCACCTGGCGTATAGCCCAGGCGATCATTGAGCTGAATCAGGCCGATCTCGATCCCCATGCATTAGCCCGCGAGAAAACCGATGCCGTAAGAAGCATGTTGCTCGATAGCGTCGAACCGCTTCCCCTTGTTGAAGTGGTGAAAAGCTGGCACGGTCGTCGCCCAATGGCTGTCGGTACGGGGAGTGAAAGCGCCATCGCTGAGGCGCTGCTAACGCACCTCGGATTACGTCGTTATTTCGATGTAGTCATTGCTGCCGATCACGTCAAACACCATAAACCTGCACCAGACACGTTTTTGCTGTGTGCGCAGCGTATGGGCGTGCAACCAACGCATTGCGTTGTCTTTGAAGATGCCGATTTTGGTATACAGGCCGCTCGCGCCGCAGGCATGGACGCCGTGGATGTTCGCTTGCTGTGAGTGAGTCGCTGTCGCTCTTCTCGTTGTTTGCCAGTAGTTTTCTCAGCGCTACACTATTACCCGGCAATTCGGAAGTTGTGCTGGTCGCAATGTTACTTTCTGGGGTGAGTCATCCCTGGGTTTTAGTATTAACAGCAACAATGGGTAATAGCCTTGGAGGGTTAACTAACGTTATCCTTGGGCGTTTCTTTCCATTGCGCAAAAGATCGCGCTGGCAAGAAAAAGCCATTGGCTGGCTGAAACGCTATGGCGCAGTCACACTCTTATTAAGCTGGATGCCAGTGATTGGCGACTTACTGTGTCTGTTAGCGGGATGGATGCGCATCTCGTGGGGACCAGTAATCTTTTTTTTGTGCCTTGGTAAAGCGTTGCGCTATGTTGCGGTTGCAGCAGCCACCGTTCAGGGCATGATGTGGTGGCACTAATTGTAGGCCTGCACACATGGCCACCATTACAGTTATGCTAATTAAAACGATTTTGACAGGCGGGAGGTCAATTTGATCCCGGACGTATCACAGGCGCTGGCCTGGCTGGAAAAACATCCTCAGGCATTAAAGGGGATACAGCGTGGTCTTGAGCGCGAAACTTTGCGTGTTATTCCAGATGGCACTCTGGCAACAACCGGTCATCCTGAAGCATTAGGTTCCGCACTGACGCATAAATGGATCACCACCGATTTTGCCGAAGCGTTGCTGGAGTTCATTACGCCGGTCGATGGCGATATTGAGCATATGCTGGCCTTTATGCGCGATTTGCATCGCTATACCGCACGTAATATTGGCGATGAGCGGATGTGGCCGTTAAGTATGCCATGTTACATCGCGGAAGGTCAGGATATCGAACTGGCGCAGTATGGAACGTCCAATACAGGGCGCTTTAAAACGCTGTATCGTGAAGGGCTGAAAAATCGCTATGGCGCGCTGATGCAAACCATCTCCGGCGTACACTACAACTTCTCGTTACCAATGGCATTCTGGCAGGCGCAGTGTGGTGATATCTCGGGCGCCGACGCCAAAGAGAAAATCTCTGCGGGCTACTTCCGCGCTATTCGTAACTACTATCGCTTCGGTTGGGTGATCCCGTACCTGTTTGGTGCTTCTCCGGCAATTTGTTCTTCTTTCCTGCAAGGTAAACCGACGTCGTTGCCGTTTGAGAAAACCGAATGCGGCATGTATTACCTGCCGTATGCGACATCGCTACGCTTGAGCGATCTGGGCTATACCAATAAATCGCAAAGTAATCTTGGTATTACTTTTAATGATCTCTACGAGTATGTAGCGGGTCTGAAGCGGGCAATTAAAACGCCGTCGGAAGAGTACGCGAAGATTGGTCTTGAGAAAGACGGCAAGCGGCTGCAAATCAACAGCAACGTGCTGCAGATTGAAAACGAGCTGTATGCGCCGATTCGTCCGAAACGCGTTACTCGCAGCGGCGAGTCGCCTTCTGATGCGCTGTTACGCGGCGGCATTGAATATATCGAAGTGCGTTCGCTGGATATCAACCCATTCTCGCCGATTGGTGTTGATGAACAGCAGGTGCGTTTCCTCGACCTGTTTATGGTCTGGTGTGCGCTGGCTGATGCGCCGGAAATGAGCAGTAGTGAACTTGCCTGTACACGCGTCAACTGGAACCGGGTGATCCTCGAAGGACGTAAGCCGGGGCTGACGCTGGGAATTGGCTGTGAAACTGCGCAATTCCCGTTGCCGCAGGTGGGCAAAGATCTGTTCCGCGATCTGAAGCGCGTCGCGCAAACGCTGGACAGCATTAACGGCGGCGAAGCGTATCAGAAAGTGTGTGATGAACTGGTGGCCTGCTTTGATAATCCCGATCTGACTTTCTCCGCCCGTATCTTACGGTCTATGATTGATACTGGCATTGGCGGAACTGGCAAAGCGTTCGGTGAGGCTTATCGCAATTTGTTACGTGAAGAGCCGCTGGAAATTCTGCGTGAAGACGATTTTATTGCCGAGCGCGAAGCGTCTAAACGCCGTCAGCAGGAAATGGAAGCCGCAGATACCGAGTCGTTCAAGGTGTGGCTGGAAAAACACAGCTGACAGAAAAGAAAAAGGCCACTCGTGAGTGGCCAAAATTTCATCTCTGAATTCAGGGATGATGATAACAAATGCGCGTCTTTCATATACTCAGACTCGCCTGGGAACAAAGAGTTCAGAATATTTTAAAAAAAATTACCGGAGGTGGCTAAATGCCGTTGTTAGATAGCTTCACAGTCGATCATACCCGGATGGAAGCGCCTGCAGTTCGGGTGGCGAAAACAATGAACACCCCGCATGGCGATGCAATCACCGTGTTCGATCTGCGTTTCTGCGTGCCGAACAAAGAAGTAATGCCGGAAAAAGGTATCCATACCCTGGAGCATCTGTTTGCTGGTTTTATGCGCAACCATCTTAACGGCAACGGCGTTGAGATTATTGATATCTCACCAATGGGTTGCCGCACCGGTTTCTATATGAGTCTGATTGGTACGCCAGATGAGCAACGTGTTGCTGATGCCTGGAAGGCGGCAATGGAAGATGTGCTGAAAGTGAAGGATCAAAATCAGATCCCGGAACTGAATGTCTACCAGTGCGGTACTTTCCAGATGCACTCGTTGCAGGAAGCTCAGGATATTGCACGTAACATTCTGGAACGCGATGTGCGTATCAACAGCAACGAGGAGCTGGCGCTGCCGAAAGAGAAGTTGCAGGAACTGCACATCTAGTCCGTTTAAGCAGAAGAAGCCGGGCGGTGATATCACTGTCCGGCTTGCCTGATGTGCTACGCTTATCAGGTTGATGCTGGGAGTGCGCCACCCGTACGTGACGGGCGGCAAAGTGGCATTAAAAGAGATATTTCATGCCCAGCATTCCCT
>NZ_JABWMT020000064.1:0-4259 GCF_013368915.2 Escherichia sp. 93.1518 | reverse complement strand
CGATGGTAGTGTGGGGTCTCCCCATGCGAGAGTAGGGAACTGCCAGGCATCAAATAAAGCAGAAGGCCATCCGGAAGGATGGCCTTTTTGCGCTGGTAAAAACTTCTCCTGTCGTCATATCTACAAGCCATCCCCCCGCATATACGGTAAACTAGCCACGTTTTTGCATCAGGAAAGCAGCTATGAACCACTCCTTAAAACCCTGGAACACCTTTGGCATTGATCATAATGCTCAGTACATTGTATGTGCGGAAGACGAACAACAACTACTCAATGCCTGGCAACATGCGACCGCAGAAGGACAGCCTGTTCTTATTCTGGGGGAAGGAAGCAACGTACTTTTCCTGGAAGATTACTGCGGAACAGTGATCATCAACCGAATCAAAGGAATCGAAATTAATGATAAACCTGATGCATGGTATTTACATGTGGGTGCAGGAGAAAACTGGCATCATCTGGTGAAATACACTTTGCAGCAAGGAATGCCCGGTCTGGAAAATCTGGCATTAATTCCTGGTTGTGTCGGCTCATCACCTATCCAGAATATTGGTGCTTATGGCGTAGAATTACAGCGAGTTTGCGCTTATGTTGACTGTGTTGAACTGGCGACAGGCAAGCAAGTGCGCTTAACTGCCAAAGAGTGCCGTTTTGGCTATCGCGACAGTATTTTTAAACATGAATACCAGGATCGCTTCGCCATTGTAGCCGTAGGTCTGCGTCTGCCAAAAGAGTGGCAACCTGTACTGACTTACGGTGACTTAACTCGTCTGGAGCCTTCAACAGTAACGCCACTGCAAGTATTTGATGCAGTATGCCATATGAGAACGACAAAGCTTCCCGATCCAAAAGTGAACGGCAATGCCGGTAGTTTCTTCAAAAATCCTGTTGTATCTGCCGAAACGGCTAACGCGTTGTTGGCACAATTTCCAACGGCACCGAATTACCCTCAGGCGGATGGTTCAGTAAAACTGGCTGCTGGCTGGCTCATCGATCAGTGTCAGCTAAAAGGGACGCAAATTGGTGGGGCTGCGGTACACCGTCAACAGGCGTTAGTTCTCATCAATGAAGGCAATGCAAAAAGCGAAGATGTCGTGCAACTGGCACATCATGTAAGACAGAAAGTTGGTGAAAAATTTAATGTCTGGCTTGAGCCCGAAGTTCGCTTTATTGGTGCATCAGGTGAAGTTAGCGCAGTGGAGACGATTTCATGAAGGATAATACCGTTCCACTGAAATTAATCGCGTTGTTAGCGAATGGCGAATTTCACTCTGGCGAGCAGCTAGGTGAAACGTTAGGAATGAGCCGGGCGGCCATTAATAAACACATTCAGACGCTGCGTGACTGGGGCGTTGAGGTCTTTACCGTTCCGGGTAAAGGATACAGCCTGCCTGAGCCCATTCAGTTACTTAATGCCGAAAAGATATTGAGTCAGCTGGATGGCGGCAGTGTAGCCGTGCTGCCAGTTATTGACTCCACGAATCAGTATCTCCTTGATCGTATCGAAGAGCTTAAATCGGGCGATGCCTGCGTTGCAGAATATCAGCAGGCAGGCCGTGGTCGCCGTGGTCGGAAATGGTTTTCGCCTTTTGGCGCAAACTTATATTTGTCGATGTTCTGGCGTCTGGAACAGGGCCCGGCTGCGGCGATTGGTTTAAGTCTGGTTATCGGTATCGTGATGGCGGAAGTATTACGCAAGCTGGGTGCAGATAAAGTTCGCGTTAAATGGCCTAATGACCTCTATCTGCAGGATCGCAAGCTGGCAGGCATTCTTGTGGAGCTGACTGGCAAAACCGGCGATGCAGCACAAATTGTCATTGGCGCCGGAATCAACATGGCAATGCGTCGTGTTGAAGAGAGTGTCGTTAACCAGGGATGGATCACATTGCAGGAAGCAGGGATCAATCTCGATCGTAATACGTTGGCGGCCATGCTAATACGTGAATTACGCGCGGCGCTGGAACTCTTCGAGCAAGAAGGATTGGCACCTTATCTTTCGCGCTGGGAAAAGCTGGATAATTTTATTAATCGCCCAGTGAAACTTATCATTGGTGATAAAGAAATATTTGGTATTTCACGCGGAATAGACAAACAGGGCGCTTTATTGCTTGAGCAGGATGGAATAATAAAACCCTGGATGGGTGGTGAAATATCCCTGCGTAGTGCAGAAAAATAAGAAAGGGGAGCATTAGCTCCCCTGCAAATTATTTGCGTAGTCTGACTTCTTCTACCGCATGATTAGCACTCTTCGTCAGGATTAAACTGGCGCGCTCGCGAGTGGGTAGAATATTTTGCTTTAAGTTCAGCCAGTTGATCTCTTTCCACAGTGTCATGGCGGTTTTGATCGCTTCTTCCTTAGTTAATTTCGCATAGTTATGGAAATAGGAATCCGGGTCTGTAAAAGCCCCTTCGCGGAATTTCAGGAAGCGGTTGATATACCATGTTTGAAGTAAGTCTTCAGGCGCATCAACATATATCGAAAAATCGACAAAATCAGAAACAAATACATGATGCGGGTCGTGCGGATAATCCATCCCACTTTGTAAGACATTTAGTCCTTCAAGAATTAGGATATCAGGCTGAACAACGGTTTTATCAGCATTTGGGATTACATCATAAATAAGATGCGAGTAAACCGGTGCCGTAACGTTTGGTACACCCGATTTGAGATCGGAAACAAACTTCACCAGACGATGCATATCATACGATTCCGGGAAGCCTTTCTTTTTCATCAGCCCGCGTTCTTTAAGCACTTTGTTGGGATGAAGAAAACCATCGGTGGTGATCAGTTCAACACGGCGATGTTCCGGCCAACGGCTTAAAAGCGCCTGTAATACACGGGCGGTTGTACTTTTCCCCACAGCTACACTGCCTGCGATACTGATAATGTAAGGAATGCGTTGTCCGTTAGTGCCAAGAAACTGTTCCAGAACCGCCTGACGGCGCAGATTCGAGCTTATATAGAAGTTCAGCAAACGCGACAAAGGCAAATAGATCTCGGCAACTTCTTCTAACGAGAGATCTTCATTTATACCTTTGAGACGGGCGATCTCATCTTCCGATAACGTCATCGGTACGGAATCACGCAGAGCTGCCCACTGGTTGCGGTCAAACTGTAGGTAAGGCGTCATTAACGTTTGCTCTTTTATACTCATAAGCATGTTTCTGACGGTCATAGCTTTATCGGCAAAGCGATATTTGCCATGGCGCGTCACAGTTCTGTTGAATGGGTTAATGGGCAGGAGGGTAACACCAGATGGGGAGGAATAATAAGAAAAAATCGCTTACGGGAAGCTATCGGTGAAAAGCAATGTGACAGATATTCCATCTGATAAAAAGAATGGTGTTTTAACTGGCGAACATTGTTAAGCAGAACGATGCCGAAAAAATGTGCTAATCTGCTCTTTGTTCGGCTGTTTCTTCATTGTGTTGCTTAAAATATGACCAACAAAACAAATTATGCAATTTTTTAGTTGCATGAGTTCGCATGTCTCCATAGAATGCGCGCTACTTGATGCCGACTTAGCTCAGTAGGTAGAGCAACTGACTTGTAATCAGTAGGTCACCAGTTCGATTCCGGTAGTCGGCACCATCAAGTCCGGTGGGGTTCCCGAGCGGCCAAAGGGAGCAGACTGTAAATCTGCCGTCACAGACTTCGAAGGTTCGAATCCTTCCCCCACCACCAATTTCGGCCACGCGATGGCGTAGCCCGAGACGATAAGTTCGCTTACCGGCTCGAATAAAGAGAGCTTCTCTCGATATTCAGTGCAGAATGAAAATCAGGTAGCCGAGTTCCAGGATGCGGGCATCGTATAATGGCTATTACCTCAGCCTTCCAAGCTGATGATGCGGGTTCGATTCCCGCTGCCCGCTCCAAGATGTGCTGATATAGCTCAGTTGGTAGAGCGCACCCTTGGTAAGGGTGAGGTCGGCAGTTCGAATCTGCCTATCAGCACCACTTCTTTTCTCCTCCCTGTTTTTTCCTTCTGTTTATTGCATTCAACAAGTCGGGCATGTTGCCTGGTTGATGTGGTGATATCACCGATTTATCCGTGTCTTAGAGGGACAATCGATGTCTAAAGAAAAGTTTGAACGTACAAAACCGCACGTTAACGTCGGTACTATCGGCCACGTTGACCATGGTAAAACAACGCTGACCGCTGCAATCACTACCGTACTGGCTAAAACCTACGGCGGTGCTGCTCGCGCATTCGACCAGATCGATAACGCGCCGGAAGAAAAAGCTCGTGGTATCACCATCA
>NZ_JABWMT020000063.1:0-5315 GCF_013368915.2 Escherichia sp. 93.1518 | reverse complement strand
CATCTCGGCAAGGAGCTGCTGGAAAAAGTCGAGCTGACGGAGGATAACGCCAGCAGACTGGAGGAGTTTTCGAAAGAGTGGAAGGACGCCAACGATAAGTGGAATGCCATGTGGGCTGTCAAAATTGAGCAGACCAAAGACGGCAAACATTATGTCGCGGGTATTGGCCTCAGCATGGAGGACACGGAGGAAGGCAAACTGAGTCAGTTTCTGGTTGCCGCTAACCGTATCGCATTTATTGACCCGGCAAACGGGAATGAAACGCCGATGTTTGTGGCGCAGGGCAATCAGATATTCATGAACGACGTGTTCCTGAAGCGCCTGACGGCCCCCACCATTACCAGTGGTGGCAGTCCTCCGGTATTTTCCCTGACATCAGACGGAAAGCTGACCGCTAAAAATGCGGATATCAGTGGCAGTGTGAATGCGAACTCAGGAACGCTCAACAATGTCACGATTAACCAGAACTGTACGATTAAGGGCATGCTGGAGGCGACCCAGGTCAGAGGAGATTTCGTTAAAGCTGTATCAAAAGCCTTCCCGAAAAAAGTCGGTACGTGGGGTAACACGGAAACACCAGACGGTACGGTTACAGTCACCATCAGCGATGATCATAACTTTGACCGCCAGATTATTATTCCGCCCATTATTTTTAACGGTATAGCGTATGACGATCCGGGGAGCGGAAATAACCCAGGAGGCACGCGATACACGGGTTATGGTTTTGAAGTTCGCAAAAACGGCGTATTAATCGCATCCAGAGAAACTAAAGGGGCCATTCCCGGTAGTTACAGTGCAGTTATTGATATGCCTAGTGGTGGTGGTAGCGTCACTCTGGAGTTTAAGATTTTCCAGAAAGGCAATCAGGGGGCAGGCAATATCACCGACTGTACGGTGATTGTGACCAAAAAAGCTGCTTCCGGCATCAGTATTCGTTGAAATATTTATAACCCCAATAAAGGGCGTCAGGAATGACGCCTTTTTTATTGCAGAAAAGCGAGAGGTAATTATGCGTAAAGTTTGTGCAGCAATTTTGTCCGCAGCCATTTGTCTGGCCGTATCCGGTGCGCCTGCATGGGCGTCTGAACATCAGTCCACGCTGAGCGCGGGGTATCTTCATGCCTCGACGAACGTCCCCGGCAGTGATGATCTGAACGGGATTAACGTGAAATACCGTTATGAGTTTACGGATACGTTGGGGCTGGTGACGTCATTCAGCTATGCAGGAGACAAGAATCGCCAGCTGACCCGTTACAGCGATACCCGCTGGCATGAAGATTCCGTTCGTAACCGCTGGTTCAGCGTAATGGCGGGGCCGTCTGTGCGCGTGAATGAATGGTTCAGCGCGTATGCGATGGCGGGTGTGGCTTACAGCCGTGTGTCGACTTTCTCCGGGGATTATCTCCGCGTAACTGACAACAAGGGGAAAACGCACGATGTGCTGACCGGAAGTGATGACGGTCGCCACAGCAACACGTCTCTGGCGTGGGGGGCTGGCGTGCAGTTTAACCCGACCGAATCCGTGGCCATTGACCTTGCTTATGAAGGCTCCGGCAGTGGCGACTGGCGCACTGACGGTTTTATCGTGGGTGTCGGTTATAAATTCTGATTAGCCAGGTAACACAGTGTTATGACAGCCCGCCGGTTCAGGCGGGCTTTTTTGTGGGGTGAATATGGCAGTAAAGATTTCAGGTGTACTGAAAGACGGCACAGGAAAACCGGTACAGAACTGCACAATCCAGCTGAAAGCAAAACGTAACAGCACCACGGTGGTGGTGAACACGCTGGCCTCAGAAAATCCGGATGAAGCCGGGCGTTACAGCATGGACGTTGAGTACGGTCAGTACAGCGTTATTCTGTTGGTGGAAGGATTCCCGCCGTCACATGCCGGGACCATCACCGTGTATGAAGATTCCCAACCCGGTACGCTGAATGATTTTCTCGGTGCCATGACGGAGGATGATGCCCGTCCTGAGGCACTGCGCCGTTTTGAACTGATGGTGGAAGAGGTGGCGCGTAACGCGTCTGCGGTGGCACAGAACACGGCAGCCGCGAAGAAGTCAGCCGGCGATGCCAGCACATCAGCCCGTGAGGCGGCAACCCATGCGACTGATGCTGCAGGCTCAGCACGCGCAGCCAGCACGTCAGCCGGACAGGCCGCGTCGTCGGCTCAGTCAGCGTCTTCCAGCGCAGGAACGGCATCAACAAAGGCCACTGAAGCGGAAAAAAGTGCTGCCGCTGCAGAGTCCTCAAAAAGCGCGGCGGCCACCAGTGCCGCTGCGGCGAAAACGTCAGAAACGAATGCGGCAGCGTCACAACAATCAGCAGCCACTTCTGCATCCACCGCGACCACGAAAGCGTCAGAAGCTGCCACCTCAGCCCGGGATGCGTCGGCTTCAAAAGAGGCGGCAAAATCATCAGAAACGAGCGCAGCCTCGAGCGCCAGCAGCGCAGCTTCCTCGGCAACGGCGACAGCAAATTCTGCGAAGGCGGCAAAAACGTCCGAGACGAACGCTAAGTCTTCTGAAACGGCAGCGGGACAGAGTGCCTCAGCTGCGGCAGGCTCAAAAACAGCGGCTGCGTCGTCTGCCAGTGCAGCGTCAACAAGTGCCGGGCAGGCCTCAGCCAGTGCTAGCGCCGCCGGTAAATCGGCAGAAAGCGCCGCATCGTCCGCTTCAACAGCCACAACGAAGGCTGGCGAAGCCACTGAACAGGCCAGTGCAGCAGCGAGGTCTGCTTCCGCAGCGAAGACATCCGAGACGAACGCGAAAGCGTCGGAAACCAGCGCAGAATCCTCAAAAACGGCTGCCGCATCGTCCGCCAGTTCGGCGGCGTCATCGGCATCATCGGCGTCTGCTTCAAAAGATGAGGCGACCAGACAAGCGTCCGCAGCGAAGGGCAGCGCCACGACAGCATCCACGAAGGCGACAGAGGCAGCTGGCAGTGCGACGGCGGCAGCACAGAGCAAAAGTACGGCGGAATCTGCAGCAACGCGCGCTGAGACAGCGGCAAAACGGGCAGAGGATATTGCATCCGCCGTGGCGCTTGAGGATGCGAGCACGACGAAAAAGGGGATAGTACAGCTCAGTAGTGCGACCAACAGCACTTCCGAGTCACTGGCGGCAACACCAAAAGCCGTTAAGGCCGCGTATGACCTGGCTAACGGGAAATACACCGCACAGGATGCAACGACAGCACAGAAAGGGATAATCCAGCTAAGCAGCGCGACCAACAGCACGTCTGAAACGCTTGCCGCGACACCAAAGGCAGTAAAAACAGCCTATGACAATGCTGAGAAACGTCTGCAGAAAGATCAGAACGGTGCGGATATCCCTGGCAAAGACACCTTTACGAAAAATATTGGTGCCTGCCGTGCCTTTGGTGGGTCAGTAAGCACAATAACAGGAAACTGGACGACTGCACAGTTTATCGAGTGGCTGGATTCTCAGGGAGCATTTAACCATCCCTACTGGATGTGCAAGGGTTCCTGGTCTTATGGCAATAATAAAATCATTACTGATACTGACTGCGGTAATATTCATCTCGCCGGAGCTGTCATTGAAGTAATGGGGATAAAGTCAGCGATGACGATCCGCATTACCACACCGACCACCTCCACTGGTGGTGGAACAACTAACGCCCAGTTTACCTATATTAATCACGGAACAGATTATTCACCTGGCTGGCGAAGGGACTATAACTCCAGAAATAAGCCAACGGCATCAGAGATCGGGGCGTTACCGTCAGGTGGAACAGCAGTATCATCAGTTAATCTGTCTTCAAAAGGTCGGGTAACCGCGCTGACAGACAATACACAGGGGGCAACAGGTCTTGAGTTATACGAGGTGTATAACAACGGATATCCAACAGCGTATGGAAATATCATTCACCTGAAAGGGATGACAGCCGTTGGCGAAGGTGAGTTACTCATCGGCTGGAGTGGTACAAGCGGTGCTCATGCTCCGGCATTTATTCGTTCACGACGGGATACGACCGACGCAAACTGGTCGCCGTGGGCGCAGCTTTACACCTCGGCTCATCCTCCTGCAGAGTTTTATCCAGTCGGTGCACCAATCCCGTGGCCATCAGATACCGTTCCGTCTGGCTATGCCCTGATGCAGGGGCAGACTTTTGACAAATCTGCATACCCGAAACTTGCAGCGGCTTATCCGTCAGGCGTGATCCCTGATATGCGTGGCTGGACGATTAAGGGCAAACCTGCCAGTGGTCGGGCCGTATTGTCTCAGGAACAGGACGGCATTAAATCGCATACCCACAGCGCCAGCGCATCCAGTACGGATTTGGGGACGAAAACCACATCGTCGTTTGATTACGGCACTAAATCCACGAATAACACTGGTGCGCATACCCATAGTTTAAGTGGTAGCACGAATGCAGCTGGTAATCACAGCCATAGAGATGGCCGTCGATTTAACCCCAGTGTTTTTAAAGATACTTATCAATATGGTTATACAAGCTCAGGTCAAAATACCTGGGGTGTACAAGGCTCAGTAGGTATGTCTACGGGGTGGTTAGCTAATACCAGTACAGATGGTAATCATAGCCACTCACTGTCCGGCACAGCAGCATCTGCAGGTGCACACGCGCATACTGTCGGTATTGGTGCTCATACGCACTCCGTTGCGATTGGTTCACATGGACACACCATCACCGTTAACGCTGCTGGTAACGCGGAAAACACCGTCAAAAACATCGCATTTAACTATATTGTGAGGCTTGCATAATGGCATTCAGAATGAGTGAACAACCACGGACCATAAAAATTTATAATCTGCTGGCCGGAACTAATGAATTTATTGGTGAAGGTGATGCATATATTCCGCCTCATACAGGTCTGCCAGCAAACAGTACCGATATTGCACCGCCAGATATTCCGGCTGGCTTCGTGGCTGTTTTCAACAGTGATGAGTCATCGTGGCATCTCGTTGAAGATCATCGGGGTAAAACGGTTTATGACGTGGCTTCCGGCGACGCGTTATTTATTTCTGAACTCGGTCCGTTACCGGAAAATGTTACCTGGTTATCGCCGGAAGGGGAGTTTCAGAAGTGGAACGGCACAGCCTGGGTGAAGGATACGGAAGCAGAAAAACTGTTCCGGATCCGGGAGGCGGAAGAAACAAAAAACAACCTGATGCAGGTAGCCAGTGAGCATATTACGCCGCTTCAGGATGCTGCAGATCTGGAAATTGCAACGGAGGAAGAAATCTCGTTGCTGGAAGCATGGAAAAAGTATCGGGTATTGCTGAACCGTGTTGATACGTCAACTGCACAGGATATTGAATGGCCAGCACTGC
>NZ_JABWMT020000062.1:0-7150 GCF_013368915.2 Escherichia sp. 93.1518 | reverse complement strand
ATATTGGGCCGTTGGTGGAGATATAAGTGGATCACTTTTCATCCGTCGTTGACAGGAGCGAAACAGGCGTGTGAAGAAATAGAAGGTTACGAAACATGCTGTCCAGAATGCAACCATGAATTTAAAACAGATTTTGTGTATTGAAGCATAGCAAATGACCACCTTTACCAAAGAACAACTAATTGATCATATTAATGATCGCAAAGATGTCCGTCAGACAATGTTGGATACCACAACGATTTCTTCTGGATTCCGAGAATATCTTGAAAGAGAGCTTGCCACCGATCAGATTGCCCTAGCGTCGCTGGAAGCTGAACCTGTTCTGTATCAGTCCTGCACTCGCCCCACTTGGAATAGCGGTGTTCCGTGGACGGAATGGAAAGAACGTAGTCGTGAGGGCTACGAAAACGATTTGCGCTTTACAGACACGCCTGACCATGCCGGTTGGATAAACAAATGTCGAAAACTATATACCACTCCGCCAGCGCCACTGCTACCTGACGGACTGGTTAAAGCCGTGCGCTTCTATGAACAGGTTAAGCGTGAAAATCCGCCAGTCGAAACCGGAGCATGGAAAGACGCGGTTGACTGGGTGCTTAAAGAGGCTTTCCAGGCTGTATCAGTGTTGGAAAGCAGTAGAGAACACGAAGTTATTAGCCAGCAGGAGAAGGCATGAGACAACTTTACACCATTGTTATCGCATTTGTTTTTGGTTTTGGCGGCATTTGCGTCGGTGAGAGTGCTGGCTATAACCGTGGATTAAGTGAAGGAGTTGCTATCAGCAAGGGGGATAAGTGGGATTGTGCTTACTCATACGTGACTGGATTCCTTATGTGTGATCGAACCCCAAAATATAAGTAGAGGCTATCAATGACCACCTTTACCAAAGAACAGTTAATCTCCCATGCACGCGAAAGCGTTAGTTATCTGGAAAACTTGAAAGGACGTGTTAGCAAAGAAGGTGCGGACTGCAAAGTTGTTATTGAGATGGTTGAACGAGATCTAAAACTGGCTCGAATTGCACTGACCTCACTTGAGACAAAACCAATAGGTGCATTCCACATTGCAAAACAGCAAGTTGACGGTACAAGTGACTACATCAAGGATGGAGAGTGGCCTATTGATAATGGGACAATTGAAGTATACGCCGCCCCTCCAGTGCCAGTAGTACCGGAAGAAAAACCAATGCCTAATCCTCTTAGCATGTACGCGGTTGATGCTGTTGCCGCTATTGCAGAGGTGAGAGGCTGGAATGCCTGCCGCGCCGCCATGCTTCAGAGTCAAAATAATGGCATTAAGGATGGTTGGATAAGCTGTAGTGAGCGAATGCCTGAAAAGGGCCAGAACGTGCTTATTTCGGTGAATTTCGATAGCTCTCTGGTTGAACCGCTAATATGCTCCGCACGCTATACCGGAAGCACCTTTCGGCGCGGAGATGCAACGATTAAGCCGGGTAATGGTATTGAGCAAGCAACTCACTGGATGCCACTACCAGAACCTCCGCAGGAGTCGAAGAGTGAATAAAGCAGAGTTATTTCAGAAAATATCGGCTCTCGCGACTGAATGCCACGCTATAGCATCTGAGCTTGATGTTGGCGATGAACGAACCGAGATGTTCGAAATATACAGTGTGCTGCGCAATCTCTGTCGGCGTGGCTACGCCACTCAAGTAGGGCGAATGACTAACCCACTACTCTCATCCTGTGATGAGGATGACTCGGATGAGGATGACGAATGATGCATAAATCAGTAGCCGGTGAGTTTCAGAAGGAAGTCGATAATACTACCGTTCTATTGGACGATATTTTAAGCATTCTCGCGCTGCTTGAGGCTGGCGATTGGTCAGAACATTGCACTAAAACAGAGCTAGGCGGTCGGCTTGAAAGAGAGATTACACGACTTATTGGTGATGCGCAGGAAGCTACAGTCACTAGTTATGAGTTAATCGCTGAAGCCTGGCGTTTGATGGATGGACAAGATCCTAAAACCAGCGATTGGCATAGCAAGGCTTCGAAGTATTTAAATTCCAATAGGGTAGAAAAAGTTGATGATGTGAAACCGAAGCCAGTAGACCACGGTTTCCGCGATAACTGCGAATGCTCTAGTTGCCAGACCACGGCCCGTATTTGTTCCGAATTGACAGATAAGTCCAGCCTAATCTACGAAGTTAATGTAGGCGGTAATACATGGGTCGAATGCACAAGAGCTGCATACGTAAGAGCAAAAGACAAGGGTGAATTAACCAGAGTTGTTACCCATCACTCAAATAATGAGCTTAAAGATCACCAGATTCGAGAACTGGTGAATGAGTTGAGGGATATTGCGGTTCAGTACCACGGAACGCAGCAATTGCGGGAGAAGATTGCCAGAGCAGTGAACAACTCGCTCAAAGGGGGAGAATCTCAACCGAAACGTATACGAATTACGCATATAGGTGAAAACGGCGTAGAAATCCCCCAATTCTCTGTTGGGGACATCTTTGATGTGCATGGAGAAGAGTTTGGCGAGCCTCACATCACTATGCCTAGTGGCCATGTTTACTGGCTAAGAGCTATGGAGAAATATGGTGATAAATGGGAAGTGTTATGAGGGATGCGAAGTTATGACCAAATTTGGAAAGCTGGAAGCTCATTTGCTAACTCGTAACTACCGCCATGATGTGCATCCATATAGACAGTGGATCGATGAAAGCGAAGGAGTTGTTACGTTCCCTCTATACAGGTTTGATGGGATGTTGGCCGGGTATCAGACATACAGACCAGGCGCTCCTAAGCAGCATAGCAATCCGAAGATGGCCCGGTATTTCACACGAGCGCACGGCAGACAGCTACTATGGGGAACCTATCTTCCTTTAAAAGATGGACCGATATGGATAACTGAGTCGATTTTTAAAAGTGCAGCAGTGCACAACGCGGGCGGAAATTCGTGGGCGCTGTTAGGTTCGACTTTCTCAGCAGGATTACGTCGTCAACTGGCAATGCTGCCGTATGACTTTCGTGTAATAGGTGACAATGATGCGGCTGGTGAATCACTTGTGAAGTCTTTCGGAAAAGGTTTTGTGGCCCCGGATCTTGACGAGCTACAACCAAATGAAGTGTCTCATTTGATTTTTAGCCATAGCCAATAAGCATCTCTCCCCTTTAAGGCCACAATTAGTGGCCTTAAATAATGTGTTTTCTACCTCGATTTAGCCTCTGTTATCGTTTTGCATTTCTCTAATCCGGTTCAGAACTACTTCATGGGAGAGTGACCGGGTAGCTGAGATAACTGCCAACTTTTATCCTTCCACCTTCACGCGCTGCGCTCGATGTTGCAGCCCGTCTCCGAGTAACCAGATTAACGATTATATTGCTGGTCAATGAAATAAATACGAACACCCAAAATCTGGCCATGCTAGGACATGGCTAGCTGAAAGCATCATTTATTCGTCTTGCTAAAATCGGCCATTCTGGTATCTTAGGTATCGGAACTGATTGCCAAGGCTGTAAGTGACCTAAAAGACAGCAAATCGAACTACCTGCCAATGACAGTTGATCTTTATTAACCATGCTGGCAAGCGTAGTGACTTAAACACTTACCACTACTTTTAAAGTCCAGCATTGTTAAGACAGGATCACTACTATGAGTACCGATCTCTCAAAACTTTGCGCAGATTTCCTACGTCAAAATCATGTTTCCCAATCCACTGAAAAACTAAAAGCTTCACATGCAAGAGAGCTGGTTGCAGCATTTTTCGGTTACAAGAGCCATGCGGCACTCATGGCCGAGAAGACCTACCCGCTGGTTCAGCTCGAAGAGGCATATATCTTCATTCCTGATATACCGTTGATGAATGACAGACGCTCGAAACTCAACGGTTTGCCAAATGACCTTACCCAGTCAATTGACCTCGCCAGGCTTCTATCAGACATGCTTACCAGTGAAGGGCTATGTGGTGGAAATGTCTGGATCCATGACACACTGGAAAACTATATTGTCGAAGTCTTACTACCCGATTGCCAATCTCTTATAGATGACCAGCTTTCCGGTTTGATGGCTGAAACCAATGCGGAATTTTTCGATGCTTATTATGACGATGTGCAAATCGAGGATCGTGGTGACAAATTGGTGGCTATTGCCAAAACCCAGTACAAGGGCGAGACACTGGACGATAGGCCGTTCTGTGGTGACACCCTTGATATAGTTGTGAAGGTGATATTGCCCCGCATGGCTGGCAAGCGCGGTTTTTACGATTTCGAGCTTGAAGCTGGAGGCTGCGTCAATGACGACAGGGTTGACCCGGAGCTAAAGTATGGCAAACCTCCTCAGAGCAGACTGGCAGCGGAGCTTGGCATAACAGACGAAGATCTTGAATTGCTGGAATGGGACACACAGGAAAACAGTAGTGATGACGGTTTGATCTATGACTTTGTGTTGACCTTTGACAAAAGTTGTCCGCCTGAGATTTTGGAGATGATCGAAGGATTATCGGATAATTTGACGATCCGTGTTTCTGCAAATGCGTTTGACAACCCTTATCCGGATGAAAACATGCATTACGAATATCCGTAGCAAAGAACAAGACGGTGAAGGCGTCTGAAGCCCAATGGAATGAAAACGTACGCTAATTAGCGTACGTTTTCCCGAATAGTTGGCAGTTCTCGTAGCTACCCGGTCACTACCCCTTCATGCTGGGCTTGGATAGCGGCTTTTTCGTTTTCAAGTCGGGCAATAGACATCTCTAATTCTTTGCTGTACTAGGCGAGTTGGGCCAGGTTCATCCGGTTGTGATCGAGAGTTGGAGACACTTCGACGTGATCCCTTTCTTCCTGCCTTAATGAGAAGAGATTCATCTCATCCCTTGAGGAAAATTCAGCAACAATTTCTTGTTGATGATCCGGTCGCTGCGGCATCCTTGCCAGTATAAATGGCGGTTCTTTTGAAAACATGAATGTCGGCTGTGACCGTGTTTTCACCCATCTAGCCTGCTGTCTTTCGGCAAGTTCACAGGCTTCATCATAGTTATCTACCAAACCAAGCACGGATGGGCGGTCCCACGCGCCACCATTCAGACAATAAACAACAATTTTCCCGTCAGGTTCTGTAACTCCATAGGGATGGTCCCACCAGGCGTCCAACTGGGCTTTGGAGCGTTTCTCGTTAGGAGTGCTGTCAAAATTTTTGGGCAATACAGGATCGAGAGGAATGCGGGCAGGCATAGCTAATTCCTTATTAACTGATTGGCAACGAGGTTACGCTGATCCGTTGGTGATGAATAGTAGCAAAGCGCACAAAATCATCAGCGGTGGTTGATGTACATAACGCGTTTGCACCAAAGGTGCTTCTTTAATGTATACTGTATGGACAAACAGTATTTTGAGGTGAAAACGCTATGGGCTTCCCTTCTCCTGCGGCGGATTATGCTGAGAGCCGTATTTCTCTTGATCAGCAGATAATTAGACATCCTTCAGCGACCTACTTCTTGAGGGCAGCTGATAGCCATCATCGTGAGGGAATATTGCAGGGTGCATTGCTGGTGGTCGATTCCTCACTCACTCCTGTTGATGGATCTCTTCTTGTATGTGCTCTGGATGGGGAATATCGCGTAAAAAGATACCGGAAGTATCCACGTCAGCATCTGGAGGATTTAAGAACTGGTAAGAAGGAAGCATTGCCAAAGGATGATGATGGATGCACGGGCAGCAATGCCGTATTTGGTGTGATCACTCACATTATCAACGACGCAAGAAGTGGCGAGTTTGATGATTGTCCTGTGATGTAGGAGAACTGTTTAGGTGGTGCATTGCACCACCTTTTTATCACACTGCGCGGAATGCGATTTCGCCAGGTATTACTTCACCTTGCCAATACATTTGGGCAGCAACGCGATCTGCGAGGTCACGATAAATAGCCGTAAATTCGCTATCTGGACGACTAATAACGGTTGGTGTTCCGTTATCCAGATCTTCACGAAGAGAGATATGAAGTGGCATTTGGCCTAACAACTGCGTGTTGTATTTCTCGGCCAGTTTCTGTGCGCCACCGGTGCCAAAAATTGGCTCGTGATGACCGCAGTTACTGCAAATATGCACACTCATGTTTTCGACGATACCTAGTACCGGCACTTCGACTTTTTCGAACATCACAATGCCTTTCTTCGCATCGATCAGCGCGATGTCTTGCGGCGTAGTTACCACAACCGCACCAGTTACAGGAATGTTCTGCGCCAGCGTCAATTGAATATCACCAGTGCCCGGCGGCATATCGAGAACGAGATAGTCCAGATCAGGCCACAGTGTTTCCTGCAACATCTGCATCAGCGCCTTGCTGGCCATCGGTCCACGCCACACCATTGCATTGTCGTCGGTGACCAGATAACCAATAGAGTTGGTTGCCAGGCCATGAGACATGATAGGTGCCATGTGAGTACCGTCCGGTGAGGTTGGACGTTGGTTTTCCGCGCCCAGCATGGTTGGAATTGATGGACCATAGATATCGGCATCCAAAATACCAACTTTCGCACCTTCAGCAGCCAAAGCCAGTGCCAAGTTTACTGCTGTGGACGATTTGCCTACACCGCCCTTGCCTGAGCTTACGGCGATAATATTCTTAACACCATTAATGCCTGGTTGGTTTTTGACGCGCTTAAGCGTGGCAATGTTGTACGACAGCTTCCAGTCAATAGCCTTTGCGCCAGTGATACGGAGCAGATCACCACTACATTGCTCTTTCAGGTCTTCAAAAGGCTTATTCCACACGAAAGGCATGATTAGTTCGACATGCAGTGTGTCATCCATCAACGCAACATGGTGTAACGCTTTAAGCGTAGTCAGGTTGTGTTTCAGGGTTGGGTGCTGAAAATTAGCCAGCGTACCGGCTACCATTGCTCTCAGGGCATCCGGCGATTTGGACTCGCTCATCCCGTCTCCTTTATTTTAATTTGCGCAATTGTCGCCTTGTAGTGTACTCCAGCTACGACATTTAATCATTTATGAGAAATGCTGTTATCACATGGCAGACATAAGGCCATTTTGTTACTATCAAGCCCCTTTTCACTACAAAGAAGTAATGCCTACTATGACCCAAGTCGCGAAGAAAATTCTGGTGACGTGCGCGCTGCCGTACGCTAACGGCTCAATCCACCTCGGCCATATGCTGGAGCACATCCAGG
>NZ_JABWMT020000061.1:0-7220 GCF_013368915.2 Escherichia sp. 93.1518 | reverse complement strand
TTAACCTGTTCCGCGTGCTGATGACGTACCTGAAACCGGTACTGCCGAAACTGACTGAACGTGCAGAAGCATTCCTGAATACAGAACTGACCTGGGATGGTATCCAGCAACCGCTGCTGGGCCATAAAGTGAATCCGTTCAAGGCACTGTATAACCGTATCGATATGAAACAGGTGGAAGCACTGGTGGAAGCATCCAAAGAAGAAGTGAAAGCCACAGCTGCACCGGTAACTGGCCCACTGGCTGACGACCCGATTCAGGAAACCATCACCTTTGACGACTTCGCCAAAGTTGACCTGCGTGTGGCGCTGATTGAAAACGCGGAGTTTGTCGAAGGTTCTGACAAACTGCTTCGCCTGACGCTGGATCTCGGTGGTGAAAAGCGTAATGTCTTCTCAGGCATCCGTTCCGCTTATCCAGATCCACAGGCACTGATTGGTCGTCACACCATTATGGTGGCTAACCTGGCTCCGCGTAAAATGCGCTTCGGTATCTCTGAAGGCATGGTGATGGCTGCTGGCCCCGGCGGGAAAGATATCTTCCTGTTAAGCCCGGATGCTGGTGCTAAACCTGGCCACCAGGTTAAGTAATTAAACAACCTCTCTTCGCAATGCCCGGCAACACGCCGGGCATTTTCATATAGACACAATCCCTTCTGATTTACACAGTACCTAAAACAATTTGTTTTCTACCTTTTGTTGATGGAGATAATAAACAACATAAGAAAACAACTTGTTTTGGAGTGGTTGAAATGTTGAACATTACCCAAGCCTACCAGGTGGCATTGATCAGCTCATCTCATACATCAGAGGAAGATGCTCGCCGATTCATGATCGCAAGCAATGAGCTGGATTGGGTTTCACAAATTGAGTACGGTTGCATTGTCCACGCCGGGTTACAGGACGATGACTGGAAAGATGAGTTGCGTCGATATGGTATATCCGAGGGCGCGATTGCGAACATTCAGAAAGTACTTGATGTAGGCTTTGACTCTGTACATTTTGATTGTGGTGCGCCAGTCGTTGAAGGGCTTGAGTGCTGGCAATGGTAATCCGGCAATCGCTTCATACTAGATAACGGAGAATTTATGCTTAAAGAAGACTCATATCTACTAAAGGCGCTTGAAATGCGTGGCGTTGAACCTACAGTGAAAAACGCTCACGATATCTACCTTCAGTTTTCGCCGCAGCTGAAACAGCTCATAAATAAATATGGAGTGAATGACTCCAGCGTAAAAGCCATGATAGATGATGAATTAGACCATCTCATCTAACCAAACCGTTGATAATGGCGGTCACAATTTGATTCTTTTCTATAAGAATCCGTTGATCGCCACTACCCCCCCTCCATACCCGCAATCACATCCTTAAATATCAATAGGTTATAGTTATTTATACCAATAAGAAAACAACTGAATAACAGATCAACGAAACGTCAACGCTTTCACCCGATTTGGTCTAAAAAATTGACGTTTTCACACATCACTTCTTATACTCGTAATCCTACGCAGCAGACAGCTCCACAGCGTCCAATTTTCACTACAGACGACTCAACACACTACCAACAAAAACACACGCTCAAAATCGCTCCCGTTGCGTTACACAACCATATAAACAACTTATTTTCAGGTATAACAAAACAACTAAATAACACATACGCCATTCCCAAAAACAACCAACCTCTTTATGGCAGGCTACCGAAAAGACCCACCTCTTCTTCCCAGGCTACCGGACAACCAACCTAACTTTCACAGGCAATACGAAAACATTCATGCGCGCGATACCCACGACACGCCATTACCCAAACAGCGAAGAAACACCAGAATCACTGAAACCCCAACGAAGCCTGTTACCGCAAGGATTCTCTCAATCCCAAAAGACACGAAACAGAACAATCACGGGAAACGCCATTACCCAATACACGAATAACTACAAAAGCCTTTCACACTCCAGACAAACAGCTCAAACACAATAACGAAAGGAATCGCCAACCTGCCATTACTCCATACACGGAGAAGAACAATCACCAAAACGACGAGAACACCCCACAGAAGAACCACCGCAAAACGAACGAAACCATTTACACCGACAGAGAGAACAACACATCCAATTCACCAACAGAAATAGTCGCCGTATAGAAGGTTCTGGAAGGAGTGAGCATTAACGCCTATAGAGAGGTTGAGACAGATAAAACACGAAGAAAACACAACATGTATAGCGAAGAAGCCAGGTATGTATAAGTGGGGAGGGAAGGAGGGGTGTCGCCTCCTTTTTCGTATTTATTCAACTCCTGATTTTACCCCCCGTAACACCCCTACGGTTAGCCTTCGGTCCATACAGGGAAAAGGCTGCATCCCGCTACAGAAACGGCTGGGTTGCCTTCGGGGAACGGCTGGAGGTTTTCAGGGAAACGGTCGAGTTGCCTGTGTGGGTTTCGGGAAAAGGCTCGATGCCGGTTCAGGAACGGTGGCGTACCGGTATAGCGTGAGGGAGAGTTGCGGCTGCCCACCTGTAATGTGCGGGAAGAAGAGAGACGCTCGCGTGCAGGCGAACTTACTTACCGCTGGATTCCCTCTGAATACCCAGTTACAGCGTAATTGTGCCAGACAGCCAGCGGGTCACAATCGATTTCAGTAGGTTTTCGGGGAGAGGATTATTCTGCCCACCAGCCACCTTCGGCCACTAAATCAGAATAATGTAAAAAGTGTACTCGGTACTGAACCTGAAAACTCACTGCCAAAACCACATTCACCGGAATAAAATCCTTTTTTGCCTGTGCGTTATTACGATAATAACACCAATAAGAAAACATGTTGTTTAAGGATTGCTTTATGTTTGCACATATCGACATCAACCAAATCAAGAAATTAACTCAAAAAGAGTTTGATCAGTTTTATGAGTTAGAAGGTTGGTCTTCCACTCTTATCAATTCGCGGTGGGTGCTTGAGTTGATGACTCGTGATGACGCACCTGCTTTGATGATTAGCGACCTGGGTGAAGATGCTGACTTTATGGATATGAGCGAATTTTGTGTGGACACATACAACCGCAGCCAGAAGTACTACTTCACATGCGATAGCGAGAATGACGTGATTTCTAAGGTCTATCTTCACCTCGTCCAGCATTGGGACGTTCAGGAGTTTCTTGAAGTATTCGCGTAACCCCAACCAAAGCCAGCATTGCTGGCTTAATTTCTCTATAGCCGCAGGGAAGAACCTGCATATCGCTCATGCACCTGATCAATATGCTTTGTAGCCGTTTTCTTACTGGTATTATTTACGCCATTGAGAAAACAAGTTGTTTACGGAGTTGTGATGAAAAAATCATTGGTTCTTGGTCTGGACAAAGACCAGAAGAGAAAAGAGAAGCCTGCACTGGTTGCTCAATTAACTTTGCTGGACATCGTTGCCAATGGAACCTCTATTCGTCTGTTCCGTGAAACAGCGGTGTCTTTCGATAAAAACACCTTTACTCGTTATGTAATGAATGTTCGCCGCCAGCGTGGGAAAGGCTGGGTGGCATTTCAAAGAATGTGGCCGGAACATCAGCTCGAACTGGCTTTGATGGAAGTTAACCGCGTGGCCCAGCAAGAAATTCAGAGAGCATCAGTGATGGCAATAGCCTGATAATGTGCAAGTGGTAATTAGTCGACAGTACGACAGCCCCGCCATCCTTACGGGGCTTTTTTGTATTGTAAGTACATACCTACGATCATAGAATAGAAAAATAACCAATACACTACGGAGAGTGAAATGACCGTTAAACGCGAAAAACTGACAGTTGATGTTTACTATGCCTCTGAAACCGCCGAAGGTAAGAATGTGGCAAAAATCACCGTTGTTACGTACAACACCGAAACTGGTGCCGAAGTACAGGCCAGTACGATCGTGCGTAAAGGTGATGCCTCCGGCGGCGAGTACGCGATTCAATACCAGTCCATTCTCGATGCAACTGACCCGCTGCTGCTGAAAATCGAGAACTACTTCCGCCAGGTTGATGAAGAGGTGTTTGAAACCATGATGAGTATGGTTAATTCCGTATTCACCTCCAGCCTGAATACCAGCACCACCTGGATTGGCCAGTACGGTCTGCGCATTACCTCCGGTATTCCTGCTGACACCTTAATCCCTGAAAGCGTATTCGCTTAATCCTCTTTAAATGGCGCGTAAACCGCGCCATTTTCTTATGCCCGATAACAATTTGTTTTCTGCCTTTATCTTGCTGCGATAATTACAACAACAAGAAAACAACGTGTTTATTATGTGGTGAAATAATATGGAATACATTGTTACTGTCGCTTCGTCAGATCGGGAGTCGTTACTTGAGGCTATCAGAAGCATGGAAAACATCATCATGTCAGAGCAGGAGCTTAATGGTTATCTTGAGATGGATGATTTTTCTATCAAAATGGAGGTGAAGAATGACTGATTTCACCATTACCACCAAAGCACAAAATGTATTCCTCGAATCATGGCTGGACTTGCCGGAAACAGAACAGCAAGAAATGGATCATGTGGAATATGACGAGCAGGTAAGCACGCGATTCTTCCACTTTGAGGGCTGCGTTTACGACATTGCCGACTTCATGCGAGATGACCGCTTCCCTGAATGGCACGCCAGTTATCCACTAAACGCCTTCGCCACGCTGATGATCCGTGTGGATGATTCAGGGGATACCATCGACATCGCTCTACTCCACTAAAGAATAAGGCCACCAGCATTGGTGGCCTTAAATGACCATCCTGTTTCCCGCAGGCTAAAAACACCAACCTCTTACCTCCAGGCAACCGACAAACCCACCTGTTCCCGTCCGGCTACCGCAACTTTCCACTTTGACGCCTTATTCGTACAACGATAATTAACACCAACAAGAAAACAATTTGTTATTTACGATAAGGATTTAATCATGAATTTTATCGCTACTGTAAACGCACCCGCACATGGCAATATCGCTGTAACGTTCTCTGACATTGAAAAACGAGTACTTGGCGCATGGCGCGACAATGAGACGGTAGAACTGTCAGCACAAGAAAAATGCATTATTGCACGCGACATCATTTGCAATCGTCGTTACTCGCGGGTATTTGAGAAAGCGTATGTGGTAAATTCTGGGTTCGGAACGTTCGTCTTTCCGGTGCGCTCCGGGCGATTCTGCCACTCCAAGCTGATTGAGTTCGCTACGCAGATTTCTGTCTGGATTAAAACTCAATCGTCGTTCAAATTTTCCGACGATGAAGCAGTATCGCAGGGGATGCGGATCGCCAACAATGCGATTAAATGCAAAAACATTACATATACCGCTGGCGTTGACACATGGAAACTGTTTTGCGCTAACTTTATGCTGAATGTATACGCAAGCAACCGCATCCACATCCTTGATGGCGTGTAACTGAGAAGAGGGCCAGAAACGGCCCTTTCTCTATAGCCACCAGCTGCCGCAGGGAAATTTTCAGAAACGGCGAGGAACGCATTCATGAGCCGACGGGAAACGGCCAGGATTTTTTCGGGAAACGGCTGCATTCGCCTTTATGTAGAAAAAAACATCGGGAAGCTGGTGGAATCCAACCAGCGGTTGTCGGACAGGTGAGCGGGGAAAATTATAATGACTTTCGTCGCCTGAGACATCCAGATTTCTTTCGTAGCATAATCACATACGTGATTAAGTGGTGTGATTATGTGAAAAATCACGCGCACATAATACGCGAGCGGATACAGAACAAAACAAAATGCCGATCCGCACCGACAAATACACGCTGATCACATAGCAAGACTAAAAGCCAATGATTAACCATACTCTATAGCGCAATATAACGCGCTTTAAGCGCGTTAATGTGTTAAGTAATGGGTATGTACTGGCGAGGATATAAAAGCGCGACTATGGCGTTATTTTGGCGCTTATTTTTATGTTGTTGGAGTGAGTTAAAGACAATAAATAACGCGCCAATGATGGCGCGTTATGGTGGGAGTATTGGAAACGAAAAAAGCGCCCATAGTGGGCGCTCGATTTTATTTATGTAAACTGATTTCAAATCCCATTTCTACGAACGCTTTTAACATTAAAAATATATCAGCGTCGTTCACGTCTGCTTTTTTTCGCTCCTGGTCGCTCAATAAGTCAATTTTGCGCGTCGTTTCATCTATAAGCTCAACAGATCCAGCGTAACCAGCGATCCCAGCAATATCATTAACACAATATTCATTGTGGACGTTAACGCCAGCGATAAGAACAAACATGATTAAGCTCCTTAAAAAAAATTAAATAGAATTTTGAAGTTTTCCGATTAATGCGCTTAAACGTAAGTATTCACGTTTACGCTTGCAATCTCGCTTGCTGTTAAGCAAATCAGAAAACGTAAAATTTAATTGGTCGCGTTGCGCGATCAAATCATCGATTAATTCCAGTTTATAAGCGCGATACTTTGCGCGATATTCCGCGCGGATCTTGTCATAGCTGACCATTTTAAAGCTCCTTTAAAGCGCCCATAGTGGGCGCATGATTCCATTAATTACGCTTTGAAAGCATCAGCTAAATAATTGTAGAAATCATTTTTAATGAAGCGATATTGCTGAGTACCAGCTTTTGCGCTCCCAGCTCCTTTGACTTTTTCAACAAGTCCAAGACGTTCGCAAAGATTGATCAACTGATTGGCTTGAGTATAGCCAGCGTCCAATTTAATTTCGCACGCTTTTTTAGCTTCATTCATTAAATCGAAAACAGCGCCATTGGTGAACGTGTCGATCTCGTCGTTAATCATATCGATTAAAGCGAATACACGAGATCCAGACATATCAGCGACGGAATAAACACATTTACCAGCTTTAATGGATTTAACCAGATAAACCAGTTTTTCCAGTGAATAACTATTAGTCATAGCATCACGGAAAAATACTTCTGGCGCTTGTTTGCTTGCTTTAATCGCATAGTAGAAAACAGAGCATAATTTTTCGTCTTCTACTGCGTTTACGACGTTGTTGATGAAGTAAGCAAGTTTAGTGGACGCAGCTTGCATATTTGCTTTGTCTGCTTTAGTGTGCGTACCATTTTTATAATGTTCGTTATATGTTTGAGTTGCCAGATCTGCTTTTTCGCGCAGTTCATCGGATACAATGGAAGCAGCTTCAATGATGGATTTTTTAGAAATGATAATGTTAGCCATGATAATTTTTCCTTATGTAAATTTAAAATTTATTGTCGTTAGCGTCTTCGCTTTCGACGAGTTC
>NZ_JABWMT020000060.1:0-7302 GCF_013368915.2 Escherichia sp. 93.1518 | reverse complement strand
CTTATCATTTTCACATAACAACCACATAGGAAAACACATGATCAAAATCTATCTATTGGCAGTAGCCACAGGCCTTTCTGTGGCTCTCATCTACGGATTACTGGTTCCGTCGCTGATTTCTGCAAAGAGTGATTTGGCCGTCATGCTTGGAGTTCTCGTTGGTTTTGGTACTCCTGTAATCGGTCTTATTGCTGGTCGTAAGTTTATTAACTCATTAATCAAAGCAAAGGGGAAATAAGTAATGAAGAAAGGTTTACTTGCAGTTGCTCTGGCGGCTATTTGCACAATGGGTCTTACTGGCTGTGATCGCGTGGAGCCTGGATACGTTGGCATCAAAGTAAACAAATTAGGTGAAGACAAAGGGATTGGTGAAGTGGTTGGCGTTGGTCGCCAATGGACAGGTCTTAACACCGAACTTTACGTATTCCCGACCTTCAAACAAATGAAGACCTACGACGAGCCGTTCACATTCCAGATGAGTGACGGTACTGCTATTGGTCACAAAATTGGCGTTGCGTATCTGGTTAATCGTGACAAGGTAACGACGGTGTTCCAGACCTATCGCAAAGGCGTAGACGATATCACCGAATCAGATCTGCGTCAGAAAATTGCCGACTCTCTAAACCGTTTGGCCAGCCGTATGACCACTGACTCATTTATCGACGGTGGTAAGGCACAATTGCTGGACAACGCATTGAAAGATATTCAGAAAGAGATGTCTCCGGTTGGTATTGAGGTACTGAGCCTGTCATGGGTTGGAAAGCCTGATTACCCAAAAACCGTCATTGAATCTATTAACGCCAAAGTAACGGCTAACCAGCGTACTCTGCAACGTCAGCAGGAAGTTGAACAACGTAAAGCTGAGGCGAATATGCTACGTGAACAGGCTAATGGTGAAGCTGATGCTATCCGTGCTCGTGCGCAAGCAGAAGCAGACGCCATTCGTCTGCGCGGTGAAGCTCTGCGTCAAAACCCGAACGTTATGGAGCTGGAAGCCATCAATAAATGGAATGGCCAGTTACCGCAGTACATGACTCAAGGGGCTAATACTCCTTTCATTACAGTGAAATAACTCCCCTTAAAAGTTCAGGCGTCCAGTTGGACGCCTTTTTTATCGCAATTATCTTATTAAGAAAACAATTTGTTTAAAGGGTTAAGAAAATATGACAGCTATTAAGAAACTCTACGATGCCGCAAACGCGGCTCTGGATGTTATTGATGATGAAGTATCAAAAGGCTTTCCTGAACCTGATTGGGCGCATCAGCTACGAAACGCTATCGCCGAAATGAATCCACCAGATCCAACCACCGACGAGACAGACTGGCAGCGATTTATCCGTATGTACGCTCAGGAAATAGGTCCAACGCCAACGGCAGAGCAAGCAATGCTGCTGAAATACTTCAAAGAGGCGGGAGAGGATTTACCAATTGATGACTCAGCATATTGGTTCCACTGCGCATGGCGTAAGTATGACGTGATATTCACACAAGGCATGGGGAGCAAAGATATGGTTGTGTGGCATCTACTCCATATAGACACAGCCGTTGACAGAGTTATTGAACAGTTTTTCCCTAAACAAGAAGATTGATCGCCTATTCATAACTAACAAAATAAGTAAACACTAACCACAAAAGGAAAAACACATGAGAGTTTTAGTTCGAATCGTTACCAGCACTGTCTATGACGTGTTTCCGCTTTTTATGGTCAAAGCCGATGGCCTTAACGACGAAGAAACTGACGCACTGATCCAGCGTATTCTCGTTGAATATACAGGTCATGACGCTGATTCAGTGATGGTTGATGATGATGGTGTTTGTTGGCATAACGGCAACTGTTGGTACGTAGAAGAGACTCAACAAATCAGTGATGAAGATGCCGCACATCTTGAGCGTATTTTAAGCATCAGCACTTTTGAGTGAGTTTACAGTAAAATTTATATAAGTTAGTATCTACCTATCATGAAGATTTTTATTGAATACTTGTTACTCATCGTGTCAATAGCTTTTGTCATCGACTGCATTTTCACTGGTGTCATTCGTAAAGTCTTTTCCCCGGTGAACGACGTAGTCATAAACGCTTTGGCTATCGTGCTCGTATTTAATTCAGCATTTGATGTAATCAAAGAGGTGGCAGCATGAAGGCCATCCCATTCGCGCTGTTGTTCCTTTCTTCGATCGTTGTGGCCGACACCACTGTTTATCAGTGTGAAATGTCTGTAGCCGACGTTAAGAATGGCGCTCTTACCGACGTCATAAAAGCACCATATGGCGCGATGGTCGTAGACAGCGGCGACCAGTTCTATGTTGTGCGTGACGATCGAGTGTTGTCATCCCCATATCTCACAAACCGTAATGGCAAATTAACCGGCGTCGGAGAAGACCACTTCGTATACAACAAATACAAGGGCTTCTATGGCGTTCACGCTTCTCAGCAAAGCTACCTTTTCGATGACTGCAAGGAGGTTGGATAATGGCATTAACACTGGCAGGTCTGGAAATCGAGAAAACAAGCGGCTACTGGCGTGCTAAGGGTTTCAAGCAGCCTGGCATTCTTGAGCGTCTGGAACGTGAAGATGGGTATATCGTCCACCAGCGGCGTGAATGGCGTATGTACGATCCAGAAACAGGAAAACTGACTACAAAAGCCGGAACACTTTGGGGTCTGTTAAAGAAAATACACTAAATGCAAACTGACTGCGGCACGTTCCGCAGTCATATTTCATAGTCGTCACCGCTGACAGCATACACAATCAACTACCGCTGATAGCATATCGAGAGTCTATCTCACCGCTCACAGCATACTTTACTCGTTTTTTTACCGCTGACAGCATACTTAAGACATTGCATGAATAATGTGTACCGGTATGGGTATAACCAGAACAAAATTACCGCTGGCAGCATACGAAGGTCTGACATATACCATTAATTACCGCTGATAGCATATCCAAACAAAAATTCCTCAATAAAACACCGCTGACAGCATACGTTCTATCAGGGAGCAACAGGCAATAAATGCCTTTCACTACAAGCAATCAGCGCAATGGCAATAGAATGTTAGTGAGCGCAAACCTATATGGAATGCACTCTTCGAGGTTAGTAACCACTGGGGAGGTATGCCAGAGCATTGAGTGGTGATAGATGATTTACCGCTCACAGCATACGTTTATCTCACTATACCGCTGGTAGCATATCTTTAACCGTTCACAGCATACTTTTCAGAAAAATAGCCGCTGATAGCATACATTTCACCGCTGACAGCATATCAAAGCAGTTTGAGACTATTGGAAAGGATCTCAATCATCTTGATATTTTCAGGCGTCAAATTCTGCGAAAGTTCGGTTATCTTGTTGATAATGTTCTGTTTGGCATCAATTTCCCCAGCTTTCTCATCTGGTTTTTTGGGTTCGATGTCTTCAGGTTTTGGCGGTGCGACTTTGAGTTTTGGATTGCGGCTGTGAATCTGGATATAGATCGACCGCCCTCGCTTAATCTCGCTGTATTCGAGATAACCCAAATCTTGGAGAGCTTTTAAGCCGTTACGTATAGTCTGATTCTGCGAGCTGACATTCCTGCTACTCAAATTGAGTCGCGCACGCAATCGAGCAAGCGATACCGGCGCAGGCTTGGTTGGAAGACTTTCGATGAAGGTGTACAGAGCCTGTGCTGTTTCTTTGCGTGGTAGCTTATTGATAACCTTTAACTGCAAAAGAACCTTATGGTCAAAGCGATATAGTTCGGCCAGCTTCGGTTCTGCATAGAACACCACCGTATCTTTCTGCTCGTTGTAGTCCACGCTATTGATGAGGTGCACCATCAGAAGCGAGATCTTGTTAGAGCCGTCGACGTTCTTTTCTTCATACGTTCTCTGGAAAGACAGAGTTGTACGCATGATCTTCAAAAGACTGTTTGTAAGCCGGTCGCGGAGTGTTTTGCGGATCTGTGACGATGGATAGCCACAAAACTTCGCAAATTTCGTGATGCTTAACTCGACACGACCGTTAGGTTCGCCGTATTCTGCCAGAGAACGCACAACGCCCACCCACGTTTTGAAATCATGATCCATGTCGAGACGAGGACCGGTTATCTTGATATCGGAATAGCCTTCAGAACGGGCTACTTCGAGCTGAACAAGCTCCTTTGAAGCATCGATCTCATTTGGCTTGTTACGCTTGCTGTATTTTGTCCCCTTGAGCGTTGGCACGAACAACCCCAGCCGCATCAACGCAATTGGTTGGACTGTATTGTTGCTATTAGGGACAAGTTCCCCTGTGTACAATTCAAGGGAACCTTCTTCAAAGTTGTCGAGATTATCTTCTACTTCTTTGTTATTTTTACCTTTTTTATTTTTTGTGGACATGTGGACACCTTTGTCATTCAACCGCTGACAGCATACTTGATTTGCCGCTGGCAGCATACCAAAAACAGTTGGCAGCATACGGCGAACCGTTGACAGACTATCAATTACCGCTGGCAGCATACATGAACATGGCTTCAGACCAGTCGTGGCGCGGCTTACAGCGATCGGGGATCTTATTTGATCTATACAAGGATCTATCTATGGATCTCTTTATTAGGATCTATCCTGTGGATATGTGAATAATTAAAACAGGCATTTACTACCTTCGGCGCACCTGGTGGGTTATCGTTGCCTCGGCTAACAATCACAGAAAAATGACATATGGATCTAAAATGCACGCGCTGGGTTCGTCGTCTTGAAGACGGCTCCTACACTATCGAATCAAATTCCAACCTGAATAAGCAGAAGCTGCTTTGTGACATCTGCGGTATAGCGGCGAAGTGCCCGATCTACGAAACCAGAATTAAACTTGATAAGGCTGGTGTGAATTTTCATTTAAACAGTTGCATCAGGTACGTTCCATTGCTCGCATTTCGTAAACCGATCATCGGATTGGATGCCCCCTACTTCAACACACTCCGTTCAGGTGTGACGTGGCGAGATCGTTTATCACCAGACAAGCTGATTTGCCTTGTATCCGCAGACACAGGGAAAATCATCCGTTTTGGGAAAGTAGACAAGGTTTACTCAGGTCCAGTAGACGAAATGTTGCGGAAACACAGCCGGTTTAATCATCTCTGTATGGGGGGTGAGAAAATCGAAAAGGTGGAAGAAGTGATCCGTAAATCCTACGGACACTTCCTGACCAAAGATAGCCTGCTCACCGCAATCTACATCAGACATGTAAAACGTGAGTTCGACCTCGAATACCACAGTGAAGAAGAGCTTAACCTTGTTGACCCACGTCCAAAAGCTGGCGTCATAAGCATAAACGCAGCGCGTAAAAAGCCCACTGACGCGCTGTAACCCTCCAGATCGCATATTGGCGTAGATAGAATCTACGCCCCCTCAAAATAGCTCTCATAGCGTTCTACAGTGATCCTGTCTTATTTTTAGTCATACAGACAAGCAAAGTTGCGCCACGATAAATAGGTATATACTTACTTATAAATTTTGTATATTAAGACGCTCGTTTCATTCCTAACATACCGTTATGCATAGTTGTTTACCTTCTCATTGCTCTTAAAATTTGTATCAAAATAACCACAAAGGAAAAACACATGACTTTGCCATACGGCGTCATTTCTGACTGCCACTACCACAAATGGGATGCGTTCTCCACGACGAACGCTGAGGGGCTTAACTCCAGACTTGAAATACAGTTGGAAGCAACGAAAGAAGCAGCCATCGCCATGAAGAAGGCCGGTTGTAAGTACATGTTGGTTGCCGGTGATACATTTCACGTCCGAGGAACTGTGTCCCCTTCTGTTTTGCATTACGTAACTGAAACGTACAAGTGGATTATCAACGAGCTTGATCTGACAGTAGTAATGCTGGCCGGTAATCACGATCTTGAAACCAACGATTCAGTATATAGCGCCAACGCAGCAGCATCGCTGAGTTCTATCGGCGTGGTAATCGTATGTGGCAAGCGCCCACACTCAATAAAAATTGGTGATGTCACTGTCCACCTGATTAGCTGGCGTAACAATCATGCGGAGCTTATCAGCGATCTGAAAGCATTACGTAAGAGCGTAGAAGGTGATAATCATGACGTTGTTATCCATACATCCATTAACAAAGCCATTCCAACAATGCCTGACGTCGGTATCGATGCGCAGGAGTTAAAGGATATCGGCTTTCGTCTCGTGCTTAGTGGGCATTACCACAACCACAAAGAGGTCATTCCTGGAGTTATCAGTGTCGGTGCACTGACTCATCAAAATTGGGGAGATGTTGGATCTCTGGCTGGTTACATGATCGTAAACCCGGACGGCAGTTTCAGTCACTACGAAACCAGTGCGCCTAAATTCATTAACCTGGAAGATTATGTTGCTGATGACCAAATTCGTGGCAACTACGTGCGTTTCCGCGCCGTAATCGAGAACGACGAAGAAGGCATTAAGTACCAGAACATCCTCAAAACAATGGGTGCAAAAGGTGTTGTGTGCAACTTCATCCGTAAGTCATCAATGATGGAAGGGACAGCAAGCACAACGGAAACCAGCAAAATCGATAGCCTGGGAGAGTCGGTATCTGCTTATTGCAAGATTGTCCACGATACTGACGGCGGATTTAATCTGAGCAAGTTGGATATTTTGTGTCAGGAAATCCTCACCGAAGCGGAGAGTTCGGAGGCTGTGTGAGGCAAAGTCGTTATGGGAGCTTTCGAGACTTTGCCATCACGATGAAAAGACTTGAACGAGGCCAGACGGTGATGTTTCACAAGCCCTACCCGCCACAAGGAAATCCCGTAGCGTTTTATCTTGGAAGGTTAACCAGAAAAGGCGTATTGAGGCGCAGATCCTTCCCGGCGCATACGGAGTTCAGATTGAAAGAAGGTCAAAAGCTAACACACGGTATTAAAGGTGTTATATGAAGTTTTTAAAACTCCAGGTTGAGAATTTTATGGCTATCGCCAGCGCGGAGGTCGAGTTAGATCAGCGTGGTTTAGTGCTAATTCATGGCGTTAATAGTGACGATAGTTCCGCATCAAGCAATGGCTCTGGAAAGTCAACGCTAATGAATAGCCTGATGTGGTGTCTTTATGGCGAAACAGCTCATGGTGTGAAGGGTGACGATGTGTTGTCTACCGACCATGAAAAGAACTGTCGTGTTGCAGTAACCATCGAGGATGAAGGCAAGAGATATGCGATCATTCGTCACCGTAAACACAAAGAGTTCAAAAATCGGCTTATCGTTCGTGGTGAAGACGGCGATATGACGAAAGGTGTCACGAACGGTGCAATAGTGATCCACACCCAACGCCTGAAATCAGATCCAGG